>CAZFRK010000037.1:0-15271 GCA_964521375.1 uncultured Rhodobacterales bacterium | reverse complement strand
CCGTCGAAGGAAACGGTCAGGCCCTCGACCGCCAGCAGGAAATCCGTGGTGCTGGACATGGCGGGTTCTCCTTATTCGGCCGGGGCCGGCTGTTCGGAATCGGGGTGCGGGCGGCCCCCCAGGGTGCGCGGCAGGCGGGGCGCGACGTGCTCGTTCCACAGACCGGCCAGGCCGTTGGGGAAGGCCAGGACCACGCCGATGAAGACGGCGCCCATGGCGAACAGCCACAGCTCGGGGAAGGTCTCGGAGAAGGTCGTCTTGGCCCAATTCACCACCAGCGTGCCGTAGACCGCGCCCAGGATGGACAGGCGTCCGCCGACGGCGCAGAAGATGACCATTTCGATGGACGGGACGATGCCGACGAAGGACGGCGACATGAAGCCGACCTGAAGGGTGAACATGGCGCCGCCGACGGCGGCCATGCCCGCGCCGACGCAGAAGACGAAGATCTTGAAGGCGGAGACGTCGTAGCCGGAGAAGCGGACGCGGTCCTCGCGGCCGCGCATGGCGATCAGGATGCGGCCCAGCTTGCTGCTCTTGATGTAGGCGGCGATGAACAGGCAGGCGAACAGCAGGCCGCCGTTGACGAAGTAGAGGATGGTGCGGGCGCTGTCGGTGCGGATGTCCCAGCCCATCAGGGTGCGCAGGTCGGTGATGCCATTGACGCCGCCGGTGTAGCCCTGCTGGCCGATGATCAGGATGGTCAGGATGGCGGCGATGGCCTGGGTGATGATGGCGAAGTACACGCCGCCGACGCGCCGCTTGAACATGGCGACGCCGATGATGAAGGCGAACAGCATGGGCACGGCGACGACGGCCAGGACCGAGAAGCCGAAGTTGTTGAACGGTTCCCAGAACCACGGCAGGGCGGTGATCTGGTTCCAGTCCATGAAGTCGGGGATGCCCGGGGTGGACTGGATGGCGGTGTTCTCGGGCGTCGAGGCTTCCAGCTTCAGGAACATGGCCATGCAGTAGCCGCCGAGGCCGAAGAAGACACCCTGGCCGAGGCTCAGGATGCCGCCGTAGCCCCAGCACAGGACCAGGCCGACGGCGACGAAGGCGTAGGTGAGGTACTTGCCCACCATGTTCAGGCGGAAGGCGTCGAGCGCCAGCGGGAAGACGATGAAGATCAGGGCGGCGAGGACGGCGAACCCGATAAGGGCCGATGGGTCCTGGGTCAGCTTGCGCATCATGGCGGGCTCCTCAGCGACGGACCTTGAGGGAGAACAGGCCCTGCGGGCGCAGCATCAGGATGCCGACCACGGTAAGCAGGGTGAGAACCTTGGCCATCGACCCGGACAGGAAGAACTCCATGGCCGACTGCGACTGCGAGATGGCGAAGGCGGAAGCGATGGTGCCGAGCAGGCTCTGGGCGCCGCCGAAGACGACCACCAGGAACGTGTCGACGATGTAGAGCTGGCCGGAGGTCGGGCCGGTGGAGCCGACCATGGTGAAGGCGCTGCCGGCGACACCGGCGATGCCGCAGCCAAGGGCGAAGGTCTTGCGGTCGACCTTTTCGGTGTCGATGCCGACGGCCCCGGCCATGACGCGGTTCTGAACCACGGCGCGGACCTGGAGGCCGAAGCGGGCCTTGAACATCAGGAGGGCGACGCCGATCGTGATCAGCAGGGTCAGGCCCATGACGAACAGGCCGTTGATTTGCACCTCGATGACGTCGGTCAGGGCGAAGGAGCCCATCAGCCAGTCCGGCAGGGTGACGCCGACTTCACGGGCGCCGAAGATGGAGCGGTAGGCCTGCTGCAGGATCAGGCTCAGGCCCCAGGTGGCGAGCAGGGTGTCCAGCGGGCGCTTGTAGAGGTGGCGGATCATCGCCCATTCGACCAAAGCCCCGAGCGCGCCCGCCGCTATGAACGCCAATATCATGGCGAGGAAGAAGTAGATGCCGAACAGGCTCGGCAAGTAAGTCGAAAAGAAATTGGAACAGAGGTAGGTCACATAGGCGCCCAGGATCATGAATTCGCCATGGGCCATGTTGATGACACCCATCTGGCCGAAGATGATCGCCAGACCGAGCGCCATGAGAACGAAGACGGAGAAGAGGATGAGGCCGGCGAACCCCTGCATGGCGAAGATGGCGCCGAGTTCACCCATTGTGTAGCCGTCGAACATGGTAACGCTCCTTCGCGGCGGACGGTGGGGGGCAGTCGGGAGGGCGGAGAAGGGTGGTCCTGAAATCGGGAATGGCGGGGAGGGTCGTCCCTCCCCGCCGTCCGATCACCTTATTGGTAGCCCTCGGGGAACGGGTTGGGCTCCATCAGGTCCTTGGTCTCGTAGACCACTTCGTACTGGCCGTCGGCCTTGGCGTGACCGATGCGGGTCTTGCTCCACAGGTGGTGGTTTTCGTGGATCCGCACGTAGCCTTCCGGAGCGGTGGTCAGCTCGATGCCCGGGGAGGCTTCACGCACCTTGTCGATGTCGAAGCTGCCGGCCTTCTCGACGGCGGCCTTCCACAGCCAGGGGCCGAGGTAGGCGGCCTGGGTGACGTCGCCGATCACCATGTCGTCGCCCCACATCTTCTTGAAGTTGGCGACGAAGTCCTTGTTGTTCGGGTTGTCGAGCGACTGGAAGTACTTCATGGCGGCGTAGGCGCCGACGATGTTCTCACCGCCGATGCCGCGGATTTCATCCTCGGTCACGGAGATGGTCAGCAGGACCGGCTTTTCCTTGGTCATGTCGATGCCGGCGGCCTTCAGCTGCTTGTAGAAGGCGACGTTGGAGCCACCGACGACGATGGCGTAGATGACGTCCGGCTTCTTCAGCTTGATTTTGTTGATGACGGAGTTGAACTGGGTGTGACCCAGCGGGAAGTACTCTTCACCAACGACCTTCAGGCCCAGCTTCTCGATGTGCTTGCGGGCGATCTTGTTGGAGGTGCGCGGCCAGATGTAGTCGGAGCCGAGCAGGTAGAAGGTCTTGGCGCCCTTCTCCTTCACCACCCAGTCGATGCCGGCGAGGATCTGCTGGGTCGCTTCCTGACCGGTGTAGATGACGTTCGGGGACTGTTCCAGGCCCTCGTAGAACGTCGGGTAGTAGAGCATGCCGTTGTACTGTTCGAAGACCGGCAAAACGGCCTTACGGGACGCCGAGGTCCAGCAGCCGAAGACCGAGGCGACCTTGTCCTCGACCAGCAGCTTCTTGGCTTTTTCGGCGAAGGTCGGCCAGTCGGACGCGCCGTCTTCCTGGACGAACTTGATCTGACGGCCCAGGACGCCGCCCATGGCGTTGATCTGGTCGATGGCCAGCTTTTCGGCCTGCACCGAGCCGGTCTCCGAAATGGCCATGGTGCCGGTGATGGAATGCAGGATACCGACGGTGACGGAGTCGTCGGTGACGGCCAGGCCGGTGGTGTTCACGGCGGCGGTGGCCGGCGCATCAGCGGCGAGGGAGGGGGCAGGCAGCAAGGACGCGG
Organism: uncultured Rhodobacterales bacterium; assembly: GCA_964521375.1. Classification (GTDB taxonomy): domain Bacteria; phylum Pseudomonadota; class Alphaproteobacteria; order Rhodospirillales; family Rhodospirillaceae; genus CAZFRK01. The sequence continues at coordinate 11,841 of CAZFRK010000037.1, read as the reverse complement.
CCAGCGGCAGGGCCGCGAGGCCAAGGAAGCCGCCAAGGAGCTTACGGCGCAGCGGCGACGCCGGGCGCTCGGAGGTGGACTTGGTCCCGCGAACGGGCCGGATAAACGTGTCGGTCATGTCTGGGCTCTCCCCGTGACGTTTGGGACGGATGCCGTTCCGACGGCGCGGTCCGGTCAATCCCGTCTGTCGCGCCATCGCCACAAACCCTGTTCGGTTATGTCGCGAAGCGGAATACGCGGTTCTGCGTATGTCGGATCTGCGCGGTCTGCGTTAGACCGGACAGACCCCACTGGAAGGCGCGTATTTGCTAGGGTTTCAGGCTATGGGGGAGCGCCCTCATAGGGTGTGCCCGTGCCTTGATGCGATGCTCGATATACGTTGCGGTACATACGAAGTCGGGCCATGCTGCCCGGAACGACTGACGGGATGCACGCCGTGGATGAAAGCGACAGCCTGCCGATGCCGGCGCGCCAGAGGGTGCTTCGCATCCGTCGGCGTTACAATCGATGGGTCGCCAACCAGACCCTGGAGGATTACGCCCTCCGCTTCACCGCGACGGGGGCCCGTCGCTGGTCGGCGGCGCGAGTCGCCAATACGGCGCTCGGCGCCATTTCCTTCCTGGCCCTGGAGGCCATCGGCGGGGCGGTGACGCTGGCCTACGGGTTCGACAACGCCGTGGCGGCCATCCTGGCCGTGTCGCTGCTGATCTTCGTCACCGGCCTGCCCATCTGCTATTACGCGGCGCGCTACGGCGTCGACATCGACCTTCTGACGCGCGGCGCCGGGTTCGGCTATATCGGCTCGACCATCACGTCGCTGATCTATGCCTCCTTCACCTTCATCTTCTTCGCCCTGGAAGCGGTGATCCTGGCCTTGGCGCTGGAGATGTGGCTGGGGTTGCCGCTGATTCCGGGCTATGTGCTCAGCGCCGTGGTGGTGATCCCGCTCGTCACCTACGGCATCACGGTCATCAGCCGGTTCCAACTGTGGACGCAGCCGTTGTGGGTGCTGCTGCATCTGGTGCCCTTCGTCTACCTGGGGGTCACGCGGCCAGAGTCCTTCGGCGAATGGACCCGCATGGAAGGTCTGGCGCCCGACGCGGCGGGGGGGCTGAACCTGTTGGCCTTCGGGGCGGCGACCACGGTGGTCGCCTCGCTGGTGGCGCAGATCGGCGAGCAGGTGGACTTCCTGCGCTTCCTGCCGCGCTACCGTAAGGACCGGTCCCTGGCCTGGTGGGTGTCGTTGGTCAGCGCCGGGCCGGGCTGGATCCTTCCCGGCGCGCTCAAGCTGCTGGCCGGGTCCTACCTGACCTATCTGTGCGTCTCGGCGGGCGTGTCGATGGAAAAGGCGGCCCAGCCGACGGAGATGTACCGTCTGGCCTTCGGCATGATCCTCGACAATCCGTCCGTCGCCGTCGCGGTGACCGGCATCTTCGTCGTCCTGTCGCAGCTCAAGATCAACGTCACCAACGCCTATGCCGGGTCCATCGCCTGGTCCAACTTCTTTTCCCGCTTGACCCACAGCCATCCGGGACGCGTGGTGTGGCTGGTCTTCAACGTCGCCATCGCCCTGATGCTCATGGTGTCGGGCATCTATGGGGCGCTGGAGCAGATCCTCGGCCTCTATTCGGTGGTCGCCATCGCCTGGGTCGGCGCCCTGGTGGCCGATCTGGCGATCAACAAGCCGCTTGGCCTCAGCCCGGCGCACATCGAGTTCAAGCGCGCCCACCTGTTCGACTTCAACCCGGTCGGCACGGGCGCCATGTTCCTGGCCATCGCCGCCGCCGTCCTCGCCTATTTCGGCGTGCTGGGGGAAACGCTGCGCGCCTTCAGCGCCTTCGTGGCCTTCGCCACGGCCCTGGCCATGGCGCCGCTGATCGCCTGGGCGACGGGCGGGCGCTACTATCTGGCGCGCCGCAGCGACCTGGGGGCGGTGCCCGCCGAGGGCCTGAAATGCGTCATCTGCGAGCACACCTTCGAGGCCGAGGACATGGCGCTTTGCCCGGCCTACGACGGGCGCATCTGTTCGCTCTGCTGTTCGCTCGACGCGCGATGCCACGACATCTGCAAGCCGCGCGAGGCGCGCTCCTCGGTCCAGATGGCGGCCTTCTTCCGGCGCTTGTTGCCCAATTGGATCGCCGCCCCCCTGACGACGCGGGTCGGTTTGCTGATCCTGGGGCTGGTGCTGTCGCTGCTGGTGGTCGGGCTGGCCCTCAGCCTCGTCTATACGCAGACGGTGCACGGCGGCGAGGGCACCTCCAATTCGGCGGTCGCCGAAGCCTTGTGGATGACCTTCCTGGTCTTCGCCCTGGTCGCCGGGATCACCTCTCTCTTGTTCATGCTCACCCACGAAAGCCGCCGCACGGCCCTGGAGGAGGCGGAACGGCAGACGGCGCTTCTGATGCACGAAATCGCCGCCCACCGTCGCACCGACGCCAAGCTTCAGGCGGCCAAGGACGCGGCGGAGGCGGCCAACTTCGCCAAGAGCCGCTACATGGTCGGCATCAGCCATGAGATCCGGGCGCCGCTCAACGCCATTTCCGGCTATGCCCAGCTTCTGGCCCGCGACCGGGACATCCCCGCCCACCGCCGCGACGCCGTCAACGTCATCCGCCAGAGCGCCCAGCATCTGGCCGGTCTGGTGGAGGGACTCCTCGACATCTCGCGCATCGAGGCAGGGCACCTGGAGCTGAGCAACGACGAGGTTCGCCTGCCCGACCTGCTCAAGCAGTTCGTCGACATGTTCCGCATGCAGGCCAAGGCCAAGGGACTGGACTTCATCTGCGCCCTGCCGGCCAACCTTCCGGCGGTGGTCCATTGTGACGAAAAGCGCCTGCGGCAGGTCCTGTTCAACCTGCTGACCAACGCCGTGAAATACACCAACAGCGGTCACGTGGCGCTGCGTGTGCGCCTGCGCAGCGAGGTCGCGGAGTTCACCGTCGAGGACAGCGGCGTCGGAATCCCGGCGGACGACCTTCAGCGCGTCTTCGAACCCTTCGAGCGCGGCGGCGACGCGTCCCGTCAGGCGCCGGGCATGGGCCTGGGGTTGACCATCACCCGTCTGCTGACGGAAATCATGGGCGGCGCGGTGAGCGTCACCAGCACCGTCGGCGTGGGCAGCGTCTTCACCGTCAAGCTGTTCCTGCCTGAGGTGCCGGGCGCCGAGTCGCGACCGCGGCAGGCGGCGCCGCCGGTCGGCTATCGCGGCGCGCGCTATCTGATCATGGTGGTCGACGACGAGGCCTCGCACCGCGGCATGATGCGCGACCTTCTGGAACCGCTCGGGTTCGAGGTGGTGGTGGCGGGCGACGGCGAGACCTGCAAGCGCATGGTCGCCGAGATCAAGCCCGACCTGTTCCTTGTCGACATCTCCATGCCCGGCCAAAGCGGTTGGGATCTGGCCGAGGACCTGCGGCGGCGCGGCTTCACCGGGACGCCAATTGTCATGGTGTCGGCCAACGCCAACGAATACAAGCCGGGGGGGCACCTGGGCGACCTGCACGACGCCTTCGTCATCAAGCCGGTGGACATCTCGTTGCTGGTGGAGACCGTCGGCGAGCTTCTGCGCCTCGATTGGATCCGCGAGGACGACGAAGGGGATACCCCGGAGCCCGCCGCCCAGGGCGGCCCGCCGCGCCTGCCCGGCGACGCCTTCGAGGCCTTGGCCGACGCGGTGGCCATCGGTCATGTGCGCGGCGTTTCCGCGGCGCTCGACGCGATGGAGGCCGCCTATCCGGAGGCGCGCCCCTGGACCCAGGGCCTGCGGCGCTTTCTGGCTGACTTTTCCATGACCGCCCTCGCCGAGGCGGTGGGCGCGGCGCGCGCCGTCGCCTTGCCGCCGGACACCGGCGGGGGCGGAAACGGACGGGGGAACACGCATGAAGAGGTCTGAACGGGATCTGGTCCTGGTCGTCGACGATACGCCCGGCTCCCTGAGCTTCCTCACCGAGGCCCTGGAGGACGCCGGGTTCAGCGTGCTGGTGGCGACCGACGGGCAGGCCGCCCTGACGCTGCTGGACCGCGTGGTGCCCGATATCGTGCTCATGGACGCCATGATGCCGGGCCTGGACGGGTTCGAGACCTGCACCGCCATGAAGGCGCGGGCCGACATGGTCCATGTGCCGGTGATCTTCATGACCGGCCTGACCGAGACGGTCCACGTGGTCAAGGGGCTGGCCGCCGGTGGCGTGGATTACGTGACCAAGCCCATCGTCCCCGAGGAACTTCTGGCCCGCATCCGGGTCCATCTGGCCAATGCCCGCATGGCCTCCGGCGCGCGGTTGGCCCTGGACGCGACGGGCCGCCACCTGCTGGCCGTCACCTCCGGCGGGACCGTCCTCTGGGCGACGCCCAAGGCCGCCTCGGTCCTGGAGACCGTGCTGGAAGGCGGCGAGGGCGCGCAGCGCCTGCCCGACGCCTGCCTCGGTTGGCTGTCCACCTGCGCCCTGACCGAGCCGACGGGCGGCACTCCCATGCCTCCGGTCGATCTTCCCGCCTCGGCCCTGCACGGCAAATGGGCGTTGACCTTCATCAACCAGATCGGGTCCAACGAACTGTTGTTGCGGCTGGTCGCCGCCGACCCGGAAGACGACGGGCGGCGCCTGAAGGACGGCCTGGGCCTGACCGGGCGCGAGGCCGAGGTCCTGATGTGGCTGGCGCGCGGCAAGAGCAATCGCGACATCGCCGCCATTCTGTCGGTCAGCCCGCGCACGGTCGATAAGCACCTGGAGCAGGTCTATTCCAAGATCGGCGTGGAAAACCGCGCCGCCGCCGTCGGCGTGGCGGTGAGCTGCCTGGTCTCCAACTGACCGCTCCAACTGACCGCTCCGACCGGTCGCCCCGACCGGTCTACCGTTCGCGCCCGGCTTTCGCGACACAAGGAAAGGGCGCCGACCTCCGGCGGGAGATCGGCGCCCTTTTTCGACGGTCGGTGGAAGGAGGTTCCGTCGTTTACTGGGACGACCCCATCATCATGCGGTAGCGGACCTGATCGAAGACCACGGCCAGGATGAGCAGCCCGCCGAGCAGCACCATCTGCATGTAGGAGCTGACCTGGGCCAGGTTCATGCCGTTCTGCACCAGGACGATGAAGAAGGCGCCCAGCACGACGTTCTCCACCCGACCGATGCCGCCGCGCAGCGACACGCCGGCGATGACGCAGGCGGCGATGGATTCCAGGGCGATGGTGCCGCCCAGGTTGGCCTCGCCGCTTTCCACGCGGGCGGTCAGCAACAGTCCGGTCAGCGAGGCGATCAGGGCGCACAGGCCGTAGGCGAAGATCAGCGTCCGCTTGGTGTGGATGGCCGACAGGTGGGCCGCCTTGATGTTGCCGCCGATGGCGTAGATATGCGCGCCGGTCCGGGTACGGGTCATGATGACCCACATCAGGGCGACGGCGATGGCGGCGACGATCACCGGCACCGGAATGCCCGCCAATCGTCCGAAGCCGAACAGGTCGGCGAATTCGAACGGCAGGTTGGACACCGGCACGCCGCCGGTCAGGAACAGGGAGATGCCGGCGGCCACCGAGCTGACGCCCAGGGTCATGATGAAGGGCGAGACCCCGAAGTAGGACACGCCCAGGCCGTTGATCAGGCCGATGACCATGGCGGCGGCGAAGCCCGCCAGGGCGCCCAGGATGATGACCAGCCAGACGGCGTCGGGGAAGACGGCGCCGAGCGCCACCATGCTCATGGCCGAGACGACGGACGTCAGCGCGATGGCGGCGCCCACCGACAGGTCGAAGCCGCCGGTGATCAGGACCAGCATCTGACCGAGCGACACCAGCATCAGATAGACCGACTGGCGGACGACGTTGACGATGTTGTCGAGCGTCAGGAAGCGGTCGGACAGGAGGGTGAAGACCACCAGGGCACCGGCCAGGAAGAAGGGCAGGACGCCAAGGCGGACGAACAGGGAGCGGACGAAGGCGACGCCCCCCGCAGGGCGGGATTCGGCGTCGGGCGCCGGATCGGCGCTCGTCACGGGCGAGGCGCTCATGCGGAAACTCCTTCCTCGTCGAAATCGAAAAAGTGGGCGAGCACGGCGGATTCGGAAATCTCGTCGCCGCTCAGTTCGGTGGCCACGCGGCCATGGGAGAAGACCGCCAGGCGATGGGCCAGGTTCATGACCTCCGGCAGGTCCGACGAGATCACCACAACGGCCTTTCCGGCCTCGGCGATGTCGCGGATCAGGCGGTAGATGGAGGCGCGCGCGCCCATGTCCACGCCGACCGTCGGCTCGTCGAAGATGTAGAGATCGTAGTCGCGGCCCAGTCCGCGCCCGAACAGGACCTTCTGCTGGTTGCCGCCCGACAGTTGGGCGACCAGGCGGGCGCGGTAGGCCTCGGGCAGGTCGACGGTCTCGGCCACGGCGTCGCCCTTGGCGCGGACGCGCCGCCAGGGGATCAGGCCGCGCCCCTTGTCTCCGGCCAGGATGCCCTGGGCCAGGTTGTCGCGCGAGGTGAAGGCCAGTTGCAGGCCTTCGGTCTTGCGGTCCGCCGTCAGGTAGTAGGCCCCGGCCTTCATCATGGCGCGGGTCGGCTTGCCCGTCATGTCGCGGCCCTTCAGGGTCACGCTTCCGGCGGTGACGGGCAGCAGGCCCATCATGGCGCGGAAGGCCCGCGACTTGCCCGACCCGACCAGCCCGGCGATCCCCAGGACCTCGCCGGGGCGGACCTCCAGGTCGACGCCATGGGCGCCCCAGGCGTGCAGGTCGCGTACGGTCAGGATCGGCTCGCCGGGGGCGTGCTTGATGGTGGGATAGATTTCGGCGATGGCGCGTCCGGCCATCATTTCCACCAGCTCGGCCTCGTTGGTCTCGGCCATCTGGACGGTGCCGATGTAGGCGCCGTCGCGCAGCACGGTGACGCGGTCGGCGATGCGGGCGAATTCCTGCATGCGGTGGGAGATGTAGATCACGCCGACGCCGCGCGCCTTCATGCGCTGGACGACGCTGAACAGGTGCTCCACCTCGCGGTCGGTCAGCGACGCCGTCGGCTCGTCGAGGATGAGGATGGAAACGTCGCGGTGCAGGGCCTTGGCGATCTCCACCATCTGCTGCTCGGCGCGGCTCAGGGTGGAGACGCGGCGGGTCGGCTCGATGGCGAATTCCAGGTCGGCGAAGAGGGTCCGGGCGCGGCTGATCATGGCCCGGTGGTCGACGAAGGGACCCTTGCGCGGCTCGTCGCCCAGGAACAGGTTTTCCGCCACCGTCAGGGTGGGGATCAGGGAGAATTCCTGGAACACCGCCGAAATGCCCTGGGCGCGGGCGTCGGCGACGTCATGGAAGTGGACCGCTTCGCCGCGAACGCGGATCTCGCCCTCGCTGGGCGTCGAGGCTCCGGCGATCATGGAGATCAGGGTCGACTTCCCGGCCCCGTTCTCGCCGAAGAGAACGTGCACCTCTCCGGCGCGCAGGGTGAAGTCGACGGCATTCAGGGCGACGACGCCGGGGTAGCGTTTGGTCAGCCCGATCGTCTCGATCAGGGGTATCTCGGTCATTCGGTCTGTCCGTCGGTGTCGGGGAAACCCACGCCGGGGGACCGGGCGGCGGGGAATATTCCCCGCCGCCCGATCCGGTCGGGCGTTACTCGACGCTGAAGACGGGCTTGAAGTCGCGCGGCGGCAGGATGGTATCGCGGTCGACAGACCCGATGTTGTCCTGATCGACGACGAAGATCTTCGGCCCGACGTGCTTGATGACGTCCTTCTTCTCCAGAAGGCGCACGGCCTGGTCCACGGCGATGCGGCCCTGGACGACCATGGAGTCCGCCGGAGCGGCCTGGATGAAGCCGCGTTCGATGCCCTGGTAGACGCCCGGGGTCATGTAGAACGCCAGGATGCCGACGCTGTCGGTCAGGCCGCGCTCGCGCAGCAGGCCCTGGGCGGCCTCGGCGGTGACCGCGGTACCGGCGATGTACTTGACGTCCGGAGTGGCCTGGAGGACGTCCTCGACCAGACGCAGCTGGGCTTCCTTGCCGGTGTCGCCGTAGCGCGGCTCCAGAACCTCGACGGCGGACCCCTTCACGGCTTCCATGAAGCCCTTGTGGGCGGCTTCCACCCAACCGGCGCCGGCCGGACCCGGGAACCAGCCGACCTTGACCGGGTCGGTTCCGGCGGGATGCTTCTCGGCCAGGTACTTACCGGTCTCGTTGCCCATGGTGTAGAAGGACACCAGCGACTTGGCCGACAGCTTGGTCGAGGACATGCCGTTGATGACGTCGATGACCGGAACGCCCTTGTCGGCGATTTCGCCCACCAGGTTGTTCAGGCCGTCGAAGGAGATGGCGCCGATGATGACGGCGTCGGCGCCGCTGGCCACGCAGTCCTCGATCTGGCTGATCTGGTTGGTCAACTCGGTGTAGCCGCCGGCTTCGACCAGGTTCATCTTGACGCCCAGGCGCTTGGCCTCCTCGACCACGCCGTAGTCGACGCCCAGCCAGTAGGCGTCCTTCATGTGCGGGAAGGACACGCAGACGTTCCAAGCCTTGGACGCCTTGTCCAGCGGCACGTAGTCGACGTCGCTCTGGGTGCCGTCGGCGGCGAAGGCCGGGGTGGTCTGCTGGGCCGGGTAGGGGAACCAGTCGGCGGCCATGGCGCCGGTGCTCAGGGACGTGCTCAGAATGAGCGAGAGAGCAAGCTTCTTCATAAGGGTCAGGCCTCCACGAATTGGTTGAAGTGTCTGGAGCGGCGAACGGGTGGCGCGCGCTTTATTGGTCCTGGTTTGAACGATCTTGGACGTTGATTTTTGGCCGCGCGGCGGCTTTGTCGTCTTTTTGGGTAGGGGCCGGGACGCGACGGTCGGACGGGTCCGCCGCCGCGCCCCGGTTTTCACTAGGCCAGGGCCTCGCGCAGTTTGGCGAGCAGGGCCTGGCGGTCATGGCGCGCGGTCAGCGCCTCTTCCATGTCGACCTTCACGAAGCGGGTCGGCGTGTGAGGCTGAAGCTGGCCGATCAGGTCCATGTCCGCCGAAATGACGGCGCCCAGGGTGAAGTAGCCGCCACCCGACACCGCGTCGCGGTGCAGGATGATGGGTTCCTGGCCGCCGGGAACCTGGATGGAGCCGTAGGGGTAGCAGCCGTCGACGATGTTGGACGGGTCGGACCCGGCGCCGAAGGGCTGTTCGCGGGGTTCGAACTCGATGGGCTTGCCGCCGCGGAAGCGGTAGCCCATGCGGTCGGCCTCGGGCGCGACCTTCCATTCGTCTTCGAAGAAGTTCTTGCCCGCCTGCTCGGTCAGGCGGCGCCAGAACAGGCCCGGCAGGACGCGCAGCTCGGCCACCGCGCCCGGCATGCGGCGCAGGGCGGCGGGAACCTCGCGGCCCTCGCCGCGGCCCGGATTGTCGCCGGTCGGCACGACGTCGCCGATGGCCAGCGGACGCCCCTGGACACCGCCGAGCGAGCCGATGGGATAGGTCGAACGGCTGCCCAGGTGCTTGGGCGTGGCGATGCCGCCGGAGATGGCGATATAGGCCCGCGCGCCGCCGCGCAGGTATTCGAAGGACAGGGTCTGACCGGCCTTGATGGTGAAGGACGTCCAGGGGGCCTTTTCCTCGCCGTCGACCAGGGCCGGAAGGTCGGCGCCGGTGATCGCCACCGTGCAGTCCTTTTCGAACTCCAGCTTCGGGCCCATGAAGACGGCTTCCAGACCGGCTTCGCCCTCGTCGTTGCCGACCAGCAGGTTGGCCGCCCGCAGCGCGTAACGGTCCATGGCCCCGGAAACCGGGATGCCGAGGTGGAAGTAGCCCGGACGCCCAAGGTCCTGGATGGTCGTCAGCAGGCCGGGGTTGAGAACCTTAAACGCCATAGAGAGCCTCCATCAGCCGCTTGTTGGTGCCGTCCACGTCCTTGTTGAAGGAGTCGAGGTCGAAGGTGACCTCGCGGATGAGCGGCTCGAACTTGTTGGCTTCCACGTCCGCCAGGGTGGCGTCGTATTCCTCGCGGGCGATGGGCTTCCACTTGACGATGTCGCCGGGGCGGAAGAACACCATGAAGTCCTTGAGGTAGGAGACGGTCTGGGTCGGATCGTAGATGGGCATGGGGGTGATGCCGAACATCTGGTAGCCGCCCGCCCCGCGCACCGAATAGATGCAGGAGAAGCTGCCGCCGTAGCCGACCGTCTGCTTGGGGGTGTCGGTGCGCGGACGCAGGTACTTCGGCACCTGGATCTGCCGCTCGCGCTCGACCAACTGGTAGAGGAACGGCAGGCCGGAGACGAAGCCGACCATGGAGACGAACCACGGCGCCGAATGGTGGGCGGTGATGAAGTCGGCGACGGAGTCATAGCCGTTGATGCGCGCCGCGTAGTCCAGGTCGGACCCGCTGGGGTCCTGGTGGCGTTCGCGGAACCGCATCAGCGTCTCGTGGGTCCAGGGGTCCTGGTAGTAGACGGGGATCTCGATGATGCGGGTGTTCAGGCGCTTCTCGGCGTTTTCCGCCGTGTGCTCCATGTCCTTCAGCATCGCCATCATGGCGTCGGGCTTGATGACGTCCGGATCGAACTTGACCTGGAAGCTGGCGTTGGCCGGGCAGACTTCCGTGACGCCCGCGATCTTGGCGTCGCGGACGGCGTTGCTCATGGACAGGCTCATGAAGAAGGCGTCGAGCGACATCTCCTCGTCCATTTCGACGAAGATGTGCTCGTCCCCTCCGAAGGAATAACGGGTCTTCATCCAATCCTCCCTATTCGGCGGCGAGTGAGTGGCCCGCGAGCCACGGCTCGAGGAACTGGGTGTGGAAGTCGCCCGCCCGCACGGCGGGGTCCGCCGCCAGGGCGACATGCAGCGGCACGGTCGTCTTGACCCCGTCGATGCGGAGCGACTTCAGGGCGTCGGCCATGGCGTCGATGGCCGCCGCGCGATCCGCCCCCTTGACGATCAGCTTGCCGAGAAGCGAATCGTAGAAGGGCGGGATGGCGTAGCCTTCGTAGATCATGCCGTCGAAGCGGATGTCGTCGCCCTCCGGCAGGGACATTTTTCCGACCAGGCCGGGGAACGGCATGAAGTTGTTGGCCGGGTCCTCGGCGTTGATGCGCACCTCGATGGCGTGGCCGTCCAGGCGGATGTCCTGCTGGGCGACGGACAGCGGCTCGCCGCCCGCGACGCGCAGCATCTCGGCGATCAGGTCCAGGCCGGTGATCATCTCGGTGACCGGATGCTCGACCTGGATACGGGTGTTCATCTCGATGAAGAAGAACTGGCCCGTCGCCGGTTCGTAGAGATATTCCAGCGTCCCGGCGCCGCGATAGCCGACGCTTTCGGCCAGGGCGACGGCGGAGGCGCAAAGCGTGGCGCGGGTGTCGGCGTCCAGGCAGGCGGCGGGGGCTTCTTCCCACCCCTTCTGGCGGCGGCGCTGCAACGAGCATTCACGCTCGAAGCAATGGACCGCGTGGGTTCCGTCGCCGAGGATCTGCACCTCGATGTGGCGGGCGTCGCGGACGACGCGCTCCAGGTACAGGCCGCCGTCGCCGAAGGCGGCGAGGGCCTCGGACTGGGCCTGCGGGGCGAGGCGGCGCAGCTCTTCCTCGGTGTCGGCGATGCGGATGCCGCGCCCGCCGCCACCGGCGGTGGCCTTGACCATGACCGGGTAGCCGACCGCCTCGGCGGCGGCGACGGCGGCCTCCACGTTGGCCAGGATACCGTCGGAGCCGGGCACCACCGGGACACCGGCGGCGACGGCGGCGGCGCGGGCGGCGGCCTTGTCGCCCATCTTGCGGATGGTGTCGGCCGACGGGCCGACGAAGACCATGCCCGCCGCCTCGACCTTTTCGGCGAAGGCGGGGTTCTCGGCCAGGTAGCCGTAGCCCGGAGGGACGGCGTCGCAGCCCGCTTCGTTGGCGGCGG
>CAZFRK010000036.1:0-15397 GCA_964521375.1 uncultured Rhodobacterales bacterium | reverse complement strand
CCATGCTGGGTCGGGCTCATGGTGCCCGGATCGACGTTGAGATAGGGATCGAGCTTGCGCAGGCGGACCTTGTAGCCGCGCGCCTGGAGACAGGCTCCCAGGGCGGCGGAGCCGAGTCCCTTGCCCAGAGAGGAAACCACGCCACCGGTGATGAAGATGAACCGCGTCATGGACTTGAACTCTACCTCAAGCCGAGGGTTCGCGGAATGGCGAACCGCATTCCAGGAAACACGCCGAACATGACTCTCCTCGCCCACCGGGAACCGGCGGGCGGGACGCCGGCGAGGGTACAAAGAAGAGAGGCGGCCAAGGCCGCCTCCGGTATCGGGTCGATCGCCTAGTTGGCGATCGGCGCGGCGGGTTCCGCCGGAGCGGCGGGCTCTTGCGGAGCCTCGACCGGCGCCGGGGCCTCGGACGCGGGAGCTTCGGTCGCCGTGTCGTCGATGATCGACGCGCGGTCGCTGTTCTGGTTGGCGAGAATGGCCAGGACCAGGCTCGTGGCGAAGAACGCGGCGGCCAGGATGGCCGTCGAGCGGGTCAGGATGTTGCCCGCCGCGCGACCGGAGACGAGACCGCCGCCGCCACCGCCGCCGATACCGAGCGCACCGCCCTCGGACCGCTGCAGCAGAATGACGCCGACCATGGCGATGGCGATGAGGAGGTGGATGACGAGAACGACGGTGATCATATTCCTACCCAACTGTTCAGACCGCGGGCGGACGACACAGGTCATCCGCCGCCGCAGTCACAAGCGAACCAAGCGGGCTTTTTAATGCCGCTTGCCTTCGGATGCTAGGGGCAACTTTCGGCGATACCCCAGAAATCATCCACTTTCAGGCTGGCGCCGCCGACCAATGCCCCATCGACATCGGCCAGTCCGAGGAACTCCTTGGCATTGGACGGCTTGACCGATCCACCGTAGAGGATGCGCAGATCCTGGACGTCGCCCATGGACTGACCGGCGATCTTGCGAATCTCGGCGTGCACCTCCTGCACGTCCTCCGGGGTCGGCGTACGACCAGTGCCGATGGCCCACACCGGCTCGTAGGCGATCACGGTGTTGCGCGCCGTGGCGCCGGACGGCAGGGAGCCGCGCACCTGCTCGGTGATGACGGCCAGGGTCTCGCCCCGGTCGCGCTCGTCTTCCGTCTCGCCGATGCAGATGATGGCGACCAGACCCGCGGACTGGGCGGCCTGCGCCTTGTCCTTCACGATGCCGTCGGTTTCGGCGTGATCGGCCCGACGCTCGGAATGGCCGACGATGACATAGGCGCATCCCAGGTCGCGCAGCATCCAGGCCGAGATGTCGCCAGTGTGGGCGCCCTTCTCGCTGGCGTGGCAGTCCTGGCCGCCGATCTTGAGACCGCTGTCCGCGGCCGCCCGCGCGGTGAAGTCGATCAGCGTGGCCGGCGGACAGAGAAGCATGTCGAAGCCCGGCGCCTTGGCCGCGGCGTAACGCTCCCCAAGTCCCTTGGCGAGCAGTTCCGCATCGGCCTTCAAGCCGTTCATCTTCCAGTTGCCGGCGATCAAAGGACGTCGCGAAGTCATTCCGTATCCCCCTTGCTGTGACACTTGACGGCGCGGACCGCGGTCGGACCGCGCGCCGACGAAGGTCGTGCATTTCATGGGCCGCCGGCGACCGGTCGAACCGGGCCGAACTCCGGCAGGTGTTTATCACGCGGCGACGGCTTTTCCAACCAGACCGACCATGCTCTTGTCCGCTTTGTCTCTATTCCCGCGACAACCAAAGCCCCGCGGACGCGGATGCGGTTGCGATGGACGGGTCGGCCTTTTATCATGCCGCGCCGCGCCAGCCGTGCGCGATGTCGTTTCCATTCCTCCGACCAGTAGGCCCTCATGCTCGAATTCCTCCGCAAGTCCGCCGGTTCCTGGGTCGCCAAGATCCTCTTCGGCCTGCTCATCCTGAGCTTCGGCGTCTGGGGCATCGGCGACGTCGTCAGGGGAGGTATCGAGGATACCCCCGCCATTCGCGTCGGAGACATTGAGGTGACGCCGCAATACGTCCGCCAGCAGTTCGACCGTCAGGTCGCCCAGCTGCGGCAGGCGGTCGGCCAGGACCTGACCACCGAACAGGCCCGCTCCATGGGCTTCCTACAGGCCACTGTCCGCGACATCGTCACCACCTCGACCCTGGACATGGCGGCGCGGGACATGGGCCTGACGGCCAGCGAGGACGCCCTGCGCGAGGTCATCCGCGAAAACCCGAACTTCCAGAACCAGGACGGCAGCTTCTCCGCCGACCGCTTCCGTCGGACCCTGGCCGCCAACAATCTGAGCGAAGACCGCTATCTGGCCCTGTTGCGCGGCGACATCGTCCGCCAGCGCCTGGCGTCGGCCCTGGGCTTCGGCGTGGCCCCCGCCCCGCTGGTCGATCCGCTGTTCGCCTATCGTCAGGAGACCCGCTCGGCGGAAGCCCTGCGTGTCGACGCCGCCGCCTTGACCGTCGAGGAGACCCCGACCGACGAGACCCTGCGCGACATCTACGACGCCCGCGTCAGCCTGTTCACCGCGCCGGAATACCGCCAGGGCGTGGCCGTGCTTCTGCGTCAGGAAGACCTCGCGGATCGCGTCGAGGTGTCCGACCAGGACATCACCGATTTCTATCAGGCCAATCCCGACCGCTTCACCACTCCTGAAAAGCGTGTCGTCCGTCAGGTGATCGCCGACAGCCAGGACAAGGCGGCCAACGTCGCCCGCTTGGCGACGGAGGGCGCCTCGCTCGAGGACGCCGCCGCCCAGGCCGGTACCGGAGCGCCGCTCGACATGGGCGAAGTGGCCCACGACGGCCTGCCGCCGGACGCCGCCGACGCCGTCTTCGCGCTGCCGGACGGCGGTGTCTCGGACCCGGTCCAGACTCCGCTGGGATGGCATGTCTTCGCCGTCGGCGGCCTGATTCCGGGCAGCGAAAAGCCGCTGGACACGGTGCGCGACGAAATTCGCGGCGAAATCGCCCATGAGCGAGCCGTCGACGTCCTCTATGAGGAAAGCGCCACCCTGGAAGACACCCTGGGCGGCGGGGCGACCCTGGAAGAAGCCGCCGAGAAGCTGGCCTTGCCGCTGGTGCGTATTCCCGCCGTCGATGTCGACGCCCAGCCGCGCGACGGCGCCCTGCCCGCTCCGCTGGCCGAGAGTGACCTGGGCAAGACCGTCGTCGGGGTCCTGTTCGAATTGGAAAAGGGCCTCGACAGCCGACTGCGGGAAATTCCCGGCGGTTACGTGGTGGTCCGCGTCGACGAGGTGACGCCCCCGGCCCCGCGCCCCTTCGACAGCGTCAAAGATGACCTGACCGCCCTGTGGCTCGCCGACCAGCGCCAGGCGAAGGCCGAGGCCTTGGCCAAGGAGCTGTCCGACAAGGCCGGTGGACCGCGCGTCTTCGCCAGTCTGGCCGACGGCGTCGAGGGCGTGACCTACGTCCAGCCGGACCCGGTCATCCGCGCCAACGCCCGTCAGGGCACCCGCGACCTGCCCGCGCCGCTGGTCCAGACCCTGTTCGACCTGCCCCCGGGCGGCGTGTCCTGGGCGGCGACGCCCGACGGCGCCATGGTCATCCATCTGACCGACATCGCCGCGGCGGACCCGCGGGCCCAGTCCCAGGCCCTTCGACGCCTGGAAGACGGACTGCGCCAGCAGATCGGTCAGGATCTCCTGACCGAGGCCGTCAACGCCTACGGCGAACGTTACGGCGTCGAAGTCAACAACGGCGTCATCGAGCGCGCCTTCTAGCGGCGCCGCCGGGGGATCACGTGATGCAAGCCTCACCCGACTTCGAGACCTTCCGCGCCGCCTACGAAGCGGGAACGCCCCAGGTGGTCTGGACCCGGCTGGTGGCCGACCTGGAAACGCCGGTTTCCGCCATGCTGAAACTGGCCGACGGGCACGCCAACAGCTTTCTGCTGGAGTCCGTGGAAGGTGGCGCCGTGCGGGGGCGCTACTCCCTGATCGGCCTGTTGCCCGACGTGGTCTGGCGTAGCCGCGGCCGCGAAGCCGAAATCAACCGCCGTCCGCGCCTCGACCGCGATGCCTTCGAACCCGCCGGAGACACCATGACGTCGCTCCGGGCGCTGATCGCCGAGAGCCGCATCGACCTGCCCGCCGGCCTGCCTCCCATGGCCGCGGGCCTGGTGGGCTACATGGGCTACGACATGGTCCGTCTGGCCGAGGATCTGCCCGACGACAATCCCGACGCCATCGACATCCCCGACAGCATTTTCATGCGTCCCACGGTGATGGCGATTTTCGACAACGTGGACGGTCTCGTCACCCTGGTGACCCCGGTTCGCCCCGCCGACGGCATTTCGGCCCAGGCGGCCTATGACCACGCGCGTGAACGGCTGGCCGACGTCACCATGGATCTCGACCGCTCACTGCCCTATCGACGGGAAAGCACCCTGGCCGCCGGTCCCCTACCCGAGCCGAAGGCCAACGTCACGCGCGAGGGTTTCCACGCCATGGTGGCTAAGGCCAAGGAGTACATCCTGGCCGGGGACATCTTCCAGGTCGTCCTGTCGCAACGGTTCCGCCTGCCCTTCAAGCTGCCGCCGCTGGCCCTCTATCGCGCGCTGCGGCGTACCAACCCGTCTCCGTTCCTGTTCATCCTCGATCTGGACGGCTTCACCCTGGTCGGCTCCAGCCCGGAGATCCTGGTGCGGCTGCGCGATGGCCGCGTCACCATCCGCCCCATCGCCGGAACCCGCAAGCGTGGCGCCACGACCGAGGAAGACAAGGCCCTGGCCGACGACCTTCTGGCCGACCCCAAGGAGTTGTCCGAGCACCTGATGCTTCTGGATCTGGGCCGCAACGACGTCGGACGGGTCGCCAAGGTGGGAACCGTCTCCGTCACCGACCAAATGATCATCGAGAACTATTCCCACGTCATGCACATCGTCTCCAACGTGGAAGGCGACATCGATCCGGCGCACGACGCCATGGACGCCCTGATGGCCGGGTTTCCGGCGGGAACGGTCTCCGGCGCCCCCAAGGTGCGCGCCATGGAGATCATCGACGAACTGGAAAGCGAACGCCGAAGCTTCTATGCGGGCGCCGTCGGTTATATCGCCGCCAACGGACAGATGGACACCTGCATCGCCCTGCGGACGGCGCTGGTCAAGGACGGTGAATTGATCATCCAGGCGGGCGCCGGGATCGTCGCGGACTCCGATCCCGACAGCGAATGGGAAGAGTGCCGCAACAAGGCCCGCGCCCTGGTGCGCGCCGCCGAGGAAGCCATGGCCTTCGCCCGTCGTTGACGCTACGGGATGGGCCATCTGGCTCATTACGCGACAATTGCGTGAAATCTCCGCCGCATTAGACTGTATGCAGACATTCTAACGCGGTGAGAGTCATCATGAGCGGTACCGATCGCCTGTTGCCCCAGGCCTATACCGTCTTCGCGGACGCGCTGCCAAACACACTATGTATCCTCAACAGGGACGGGCGCATCGTCTTCGTCAACAAGGCGTGGCGCCGCCAGGCATCGGAGAACGGCGCCGACGGCGCCTTCCTGGGCATCGACTATCCCGCCCTCTGCGACCATGTCGGCGGCGCCGAAAAGCCCGAGGCCCGTAAGATCGCGCAGGGCCTGCGGGCCCTGTTGGAGGGGCGCCTGGAGACCTTCACCCGCGGCTATTCCTGCACCACGACGGAGGGGCCGCGATGGTTCCTCTTACAGGCGTCATCCCTGGACGGAAGCTATTTCGTCATCCAGCACGTTCCGACAAGCGAGCCGGTTCCCTCTGGGCGCTCTTCCCTGGATACGCTGGCCCAGGTCGCCCATGAACTTCGCTCGCCGCTGACCTCCATCAGCGGCTTCACCCAGCTCCTCGCCCTGGACGACGGCAAGGGAACGGCCTCCGACCGCGCCGATTACATCACGGCACTGCATGCCTCGACGTCGCACATCGCCGGGCTGGTGGACGACATGCTCGACATGGCCCGCAGCCAAAGCGGCGGCGAGGCGTTGAAGCTCAGGGAAGAAGCCTGCGACCTGACCGCCGTCATGGCAGCGGCGCGCGACATGGTGTCGGCGCTCGCCGCCCAGCGGTGCGTGTCCGTCGTTCTAAACGCCGATGAACGCTCCATAGCCCCCGGCGACGGAACGGTCCTGGCTGATCGACGGCGTTTGACACAGGTCCTTGTCAACCTGCTCACCAACGCCATCAAGTTCTCGAAGCGTGGCGGTACCGTGACCTGCCGCCTCGCCGCCGACCACACCGGCGCGCTACGCGTCGAGGTCGCCGACCGTGGGCCGGGAATCAGCGCCGAGGAAATCCCCCTGGCTATGGCACCTTACGGTCGGACTTCCTCGGCCCGCGTCACGGGCGCCGGAGGCCTCGGCATCGGACTGCCGCTGTCCAAGGCGCTGATGGAGATGCATGGCGGCGCCCTGTCCCTGGACAGCACGCCCGGCGAGGGAACCGTCGCCAGCCTTCATCTTCCGGCGTCGCGGCGCGGGAAGGCATTACCCGACGCCGAGGACGACGTGGCGCGCCGCGACCGGATGATGACCTGCGCGGTCCCCGTCAGGCGGCCACGCCGCGGTAGGTGAAGCCCGCCGCGTCGACGGCCCGTTCGACGGCGCCATCATTCGCCGGATCGACCGTGACCTGTCCCTTTTCGAGGTCGACCGAGACGCTCGCGCCGGGCAGTTCCTTGGCGATCGCCTTGGTCAGTCCGTTGGCGCAACCGCCGCAGGTCATGCCGTCCACACCGTAGGTCTTGCTCATCTCGCTCTCCTTTCGTGATAGCGTTCCGGAAACGGAATCGCTTCCGTGGGCGTCAGCCCGTCGAGGTCCGTGCCTTGACGATGGCCGACAAGGGCACCAAGGCCAGCCCCTTCCCGTCCAGGGTCGGAAGCCAGCGTTTCAGGGCCGCGATCGTGTGATCCTTGGGATGGCCGATGGCCACCGCATGTCCGTACTTGCGGGCCACGGCCTCGACCTTGGCCAACTGCTTCAGGACGCCGTCCAGGCTGTTCTCGTGGTCCAGAAAGACATGGCGCTCGGCGTAGGGAACGCCGACCCGTTTCGCCAGGCTGACGCCCACGCTGTCGGCGGACGTCCGGGAATCCAGCCACAAAAGGCCGCGCCGCTTGACGGCCTCCAGAACCGGCGTCAACGATTTGGCGTCGGCGGTGAACTTGCTGCCCATGTGATTGTTGATGCCGACATAGCCGTCATAGGGCGCCAATCCGTCGGCCAGATGGCTGAGAATGACGTCGGCGGTCATGCCCACGCGCAAGGCTCCGGGGCCGGGATCGACCGAGGCGCTGGTCGGTTCCATGGGCACGTGCACCATCAATTCATGGCCGTGCGCGCGGGCCGCGCGGGCCTGGTCCGGGCCGCCCGGCGCGTAGGTCAGGAACGAGGTCGTGACCGGACCGGGAAGGTCGATGACCTGCGCCGAGCGCCGACGGTCCACCCCCATGTCGTCGATGACGATGGCGATCATGGGACGGCCTTGAATCGCGGGCGGCGCGACGGCATAGCGGACCCAGGCGGGTCGGGACGAATCACCGGTCGGCGTCGTGATCGCCGAGGCGGGCGGAAGAGGCAGCGCCGCGACCTCCTCCGGCGTCTGCTCCGAAGTGGTCCGCGTCGTCGCCGCTCGTTCGGGGGGCGCCGGAACGGCGGTCGGGGCGATCGTGATCGCGGGGGGCGCGTCGGGCGCCGCGTCCCGTTCGTATTCGACACGGCTCCCGGCCTCGGGCGTATCGGTCACGCGCACCCCGGGTAGGGCCACGCCGGGGGGATAAATGGCGTCGTCTTGATGATCCGGGGCCGCCTGGGCGGCGGCCAACCGGTCGGTCATCGCCTGGAGCGAGGCCGCGTCGGGCGTCCGTCGGGCCGCTCCGGCTTCCGGGCGGTTGCCGACCGTGACAGCGCCGCCTCCCGCCCCCGCCGCGGAACGAGCCTCCTGGCCCGGCGCCCCATCTCCGCCACCGAGCAGGAAGCCGACGCCCATCCCGGCGACCAGAAGCACCACGGCGACCGCGGCCAGGATCACCGGCCGCCGCGCCAACAAGGCGTAGGGCGACGGCGGCGGCGCGGCGGCCCGACGACGCCCCCGCGCGGCGGGGCGCCGAACGGCGGTCCGTCCGGCCTTGCGATGAGCGGTCGGCTTCTTGCGGGACGAGGACACGGACACCAGCTCCAACTGCGACAAATTCACACGCGCGCCATCATACAGAACCGTCGGAGCGGGACCAGCCTTCGCCGTCGCCGTCCGCCTCGGCCAACTCCATCAGGATCGGGCAATCCGGGCGGTCGTCGCCGTGGCAGCGCCCGACCAGATCGCGCAGAGTGGCCCGCATGCCCTCCAGCTCGGCGATTTTCTGCTCGATGACCGCCAAGTGGCGCTCGGCCATGGCGCGCACGTCGCGGCTGGCCCGCCGACGATCCCGCCACAGGCCCAGGAGCGCCTCCACCTCGGCGACCGAGAACCCCAGAGACCGCGCACGGTTGATGAACCGCAGGGTATCGACATCCTTGGCGCCATATTGGCGGTATCCGCCCGCCGTCCGTTCGGCGGGGGGAATCAGGCCGATTTCCTCGTAGTAGCGGATGGTCTTGGCGGGCACGCCCGACCGCTCCGCCGCCTGGGAAATGTTCATCGCTTCTCTCCTTCCGGCGCCCACCGCCGCAGCAGGAGGGAATTGGACACCACGCTGACGCTGGAGAACGCCATGACCGCCCCGGCGATCATCGGACTGAGGACGCCGAAAGCCGCCAGCGGCAGGGCCACCACATTGTAGGCGAACGCCCAGAACAGGTTCTGCCGTATCTTGGCGTAGGTGGCGCGGCTGATCCCGAAGGCCACGGGCAGCAGCGCCGGATCGCCACGCATCAAGGTCACGGCGGCGGTTTCCATGGCGACGTCGGTGCCGGTCCCCATGGCGATGGAGACATCCGCGACGGCCAGCGCCGGGGCGTCGTTGACGCCGTCGCCGACCATGGCGACCACGCCCCCCTGGTCCTTCAGGGCGCGCACCTGGGCGGCCTTTTCGTCGGGCAGCACCTCGGCGACGACCTTCTCCACGCCGATTTGAGCGGCCACGGCCTCGGCGGTTCGGCGGTTGTCGCCGGTCAGCATGACCGGGGTCACGCCCTGTGCCTTCAGGACTCGCACGGCCTCCACGGCGGTCGTCCGGATCGGGTCTGCCACGGCGATCAATCCCAGGACGGCGCCGTCGACCTCGGCGAGCCACATCACCGTCCGTCCGCGCGCCTCCAGGTCGGAGGCCGTCGCGGCATGGGCGTCGACGCCGATGCCCTGTTCCTCCATGAGGCGGCGGTTGCCAAGCAGCAGCCCGCGCCCCTCCACCGAGGCGGTCAGCCCCTTCCCCGGCAGCGCCGTGAAATCGCGCGGCGTCGGAATGTCGATCCCGTCGGTCTTGGCCTTCTCCAGCACGGCATGGGCCAGAGGGTGCTCGCTGCCCTGTTGCAGTCCGGCGGCAAGGCGCAGGAGGGTCGCCGCGTCGTCGCCCACCGTATCGGTGACCTGGGGCCGCCCTTCCGTGAGCGTACCGGTCTTGTCGAAGACCACCGTGGTCACGGCGTGGGCCCGTTCCAGCCCTTCGGCGCTCTTGATCAAGACACCGCGCCGCGCGGCGACGCCGGTGCCGACCATCATGGCCGTCGGCGTCGCCAGTCCCAGGGCGCAGGGGCAGGCGATCACCAGGACCGAGACGGCGGCGGCGAACGCCCCCTCGGCGTCGCCGACGCCCAGCCACCAGGCCAGGAAGGTCAGGGCGGCGACGCCGACCACCACCGGCACGAAGACGGCGGACACCTTATCCACCAGATGCTGGACCGGCGCCTTGGACGCCTGGGCGTCCTCGACCATGCGGATGATGCGCGACAGGGTGGCTTCCGCCCCGACCGCCGACGCCGAAATGGTCAGGAGGCCGGCGCCGTTCACCGCGCCGCCGGTGACGCCGTCTCCCACCATCTTTTCCACCGGCAGGCTTTCCCCCGTCAGCAGGCTTTCATCCATCGCCGAACGCCCCTCGACGACGACGCCGTCAACGGCGGCCCGCTCGCCGGGGCGGATGACCACGCGGTCGCCGTGCGCCACGGCGTCCACCGGCACCTCGACGATGCGACCGTCCCTCTCGACACGCGCGACATCCGGGCGCAGCGCCATGAGCGAGCGGATGGCCGAGGCCGCCCCGCGCTTGGCGCGGCCCTCAAGCCACTTGCCGAGCATCACCAGCGTGATCACCACGGCGGAGGCCTCGAAATAGAGATCCGGGGCGGCTCCGACGACCCCGCCGGTCGGTCCTTCCACCGTCATCGCCAGGACGCGCCAGGCGGACAGACCGTAGGCGGCGCTGGTTCCCATGGCGACCAGGACATCCATGTTCCCGGCCCCGCCCTTCAGGGATTCCCAGGCCCCCCGGTAGAAGCGCCATCCGGCCCAGAATTGGACCGGGGTCGCCAAGGCCAGTTGCCCCCATGGCCCCACTCGCAAGGGGGACCCGACCATGTGCAGGATCATGTCGGCGACCAGCGGCAGGGTTAGGAGCGCCGAGACGGTCAGAACCAGCAAATCATGCCGCGAGCGCCGCGCCGTTTCCGCCTCTTCCGCCTTCGCCTGCTCCCCGGCTCGCGTCAGGACCGAGGCGCCGAACCCCGCGCCCTCGACGGCGGCGATCAGATCCGCCGGTCCCACCACGCCTTCCTTATGCCGGACATGCGCCCGTTCCGTCGCCAGGTTGACGCCGACGCCGTCGACACCGGCGAGGCGCCCCAGGACCTTTTCCAGGCGCGTCGAGCAGGCCGCGCAGGTCATCCCGGTGATCTTCAGGTCGATGTCCCGCGTGGGCACGGAAAAGCCAGCGGACTCCACCGCCTCGGCCAATCGCGCCCGGTCCGTCAAAGAGGAGTCGAACCGGAGGTCGGCGCGCTCCAAGGCCAGACTGACCGAGGCCTCGGAGACGCCCGGAACCTTGGACAGCACCTTTTCAAGACGCGCGGAGCAGGCCGCGCAGGTCATCCCCCGCACGCTGAGCGCGGCGTTGGACAACGGTCGGGCGGTGGACACGGCGGTCATGACGAGCCTCCAAAAGATTCCAGTTTTAGGAAAGATAAGGGTTCCAGCCGCTGGAAGGTCAAGCGGGATTGACGCCCCCGCCCCACCCTTTCATTCTGGCGCCTGACCTTGCCCCTCCGTTTTCGCACCCACGGACCCGCCATGTTCCTCCTGATCGACAACTTCGACAGCTTTACCTACAACCTCTGGCACTATCTGGGGGAACTGGGCGCCGAGGTGCGGGTCCGCCGCAACAACGCGGTGACGGTGGACGAGGTGGTCGCCATGGCGCCGCGGGGAATCGTCATTTCGCCCGGCCCCTGCGACCCGGATCGCGCCGGTATCTGCCTCGACCTGATTCGCCGCGTGGCCGGGTCCATCCCCTTGTTCGGGGTCTGCCTGGGGCACCAGTCCATCGGGCAGGCCTTCGGCGGCACCGTCGTTCGCGCGCCCGCGCCCATGCACGGCAAGGTCAGCGCCATCACCCACACGGGCCGGGGCGTCTTCGCGGGCCTGCCCTCGCCCTTCGACGCGACGCGCTACCACTCGCTGACCGTGGATCGGGAGTCGCTTCCCGAGTGCCTGGAGATCACCGCCGAGACGACCGACGGACTGATCATGGGGCTGTCGCACAAGACGCTCAACGTTCATGGCGTGCAGTTCCACCCGGAAAGCATCGCCAGCCAGCACGGGCACCAGCTCCTGAAGAATTTCCTAGACCTTACCCGGCAGCCAAAGGGGGACGCCGCCTGATGTCCGGTCTCAAGGAGTTCCTGCCGCGCCTCGCCACGGGCGCCTCCCTGACCCAGAGCGAGGCCGAGGCGGCCTTCCAGGTCATCATGTCCGGCGAAGCCACCCCGGCCCAGATCGGCGCCTTCCTGATGGCCCTGCGCGTGCGTGGCGAAACGGTGGACGAGATCGCCGCCGCCGCCACCATCATGCGGGCCAAGGCGACCAAGGTGACGGCGCCGGACGGCGCCATCGACACCTGCGGCACCGGCGGCGACGCCTCGGGCACCTTCAACATTTCCACCGGGGCCGCCCTGGTGGTCGCCGCCTGCGGCGTGCCGGTGGCCAAGCACGGCAACCGCGCCGCGACCTCCAAGTCCGGGTCCGCCGACGTCCTGGGGGCGCTGGGCGTCAACCTGGACGCCGAGACGGCGCAGGTGGAAGCCGCCATGCGCGAGGCCAACATCGGCTTTCTGATGGCGCCGCGCCACCATTCGGCCATGCGCCACGTCGGCCCGGTGCGCACCGAATTGGGGACCCGGACCATCTTCAACCTGCTCGGCCCACTGTCCAACCCCGCCGGGGCCAAGCGCCAGCTGCTCGGCGTCTTCGCGGAGCAGTGGCTGGAGCCGCTGGCGACCGTCCTCGGACGACTGGGGGCGGAGCGCGCCATGATCGTCCACGGCGCCGACGGCCTGGATGAAATCACCACCACCGGCGTGACCCACGTCGCCGAGTACAAGGACGGCACGGTGACGCGCTACGACGTCACGCCCGAGGACGCGGGATTGCCGCGCGCCCATGCCGACGACCTGAAGGGCGGCGACGCCGACCATAACGCCCAGGTCATCCGCGACATGCTGGACGGTCGGGCCGGGGCCTATCGGGACATCGTCCGCCTGAACGCGGCCGCCGCCCTGATGGTCGCCGGTCGAGCCGCCACCCTGAAGGACGGGGCCGCGCTGGCGGCTTCGGCCATCGACAGCGGTAAGGCCAAGGCGACCCTCGCCCACCTCGCCGAGATTTCCAACCGGCCCGGCGGAGAGGCGTCGTGACCACCTCGGCGCCCCAGGTCCCCGACGTTCTGGCAAAGATCTGCGACGATACGCGGGACACCCTGGCGGCCCGCAAGGCCGCCGTTCCCCTGTCCACCCTGGAAGAGCGGGCCAAGGCCGCCGACGCCCCGCGCGGCTTCGCCGACGCCTTGTCCCGCCACGTCGCCGACGGACGCTTCGGCCTGATCTGCGAGATCAAGAAGGCGTCGCCCTCCGCGGGTCTGATCCGTCCCGATTTCGATCCGGCCGCGCTGGCCCGTGCCTACGAGATCGGCGGCGCCTCCTGCCTGTCGGTGCTGACCGAGGAACGCCACTTCCAGGGCCATGCCGACTATCTGGTCGCCGCCCGCGCGGCCTGCGCCTTGCCGGTTCTGCGCAAGGACTTCATGGTCGACACCTACCAAGTGGCGGAAGCCAGGGCCATGGGCGCCGACTGCATCCTGGTGATCATGGCCGCCCTCCCCGACGGTCTGGCCGCCGACCTGGAGGCCGCCGCCGCGGCCTGGGGCATGGATGTCCTGGTCGAGGTTCACGACCGCGAGGAAATGGAGCGCGCCCTGACCCACCTGCGCAGCCCGCTCCTCGGCGTGAACAATCGCAATCTCAAGACCTTGAAGACCGACATCGCGACGACGGAGGAGCTGTCGGCCCTGGTTCCCGAGGATCGCGTCCTGATCTCGGAAAGCGGCCTGCGGGTCCGTTCCGACCTGGAGCGCATGGCCCGTGCCGGTGCCCACCGCTTCCTGATCGGCGAGTCCCTGATGAAGCAGGACGACGTCTCCGCCGCCGTCCAATCCCTCCTTTAAGGACAATAGGTTCCATGACGGACTTCACCCACTTCGACAGCGACGGAAACGCCCGCATGGTCGACGTCTCGGACAAGGACGAGACCGAACGGGTGGCCGTCGCGGGCGGCAGCGTCCTGATGGAGCCGGAAACCCTGCGCATGATCCTGGACGGCGGCGTCCGCAAGGGCGACGTGCTGACCGTCGCGCGGTTGGCCGGGATCATGGGAGCGAAAAAGACGCCGGACCTGATCCCGCTGTGCCATCCCCTGGCCTTGACCAAGATCACCGTCGATCTGTCCTGCGACCCGGATCGCAACGCCGTCGACATCACGGCGACCTGCAAGCTGAAGGGCCGAACAGGCGTGGAAATGGAAGCCCTGACCGCCGTTTCCGTCGCCGCCCTGACCGTCTACGACATGTGCAAGGCGGTGGACAAGGCCATGCGCATCACCGACATCCGCCTGCTTCGCAAGGTCGGCGGCAAGTCGGGTCTTTACGAAGCTCCCTGAGACGGGTAAAGGCGACGGTTGACGCCGCCCCGGAACTAAACTAGAACATGAAGGAACGTTTCGTGTTTGTTCCGACCATCGGGCGCTCGCAGGGGACCTTCCGCCATGCTGACCAAGAAGCAGTACGAACTCCTGATCTTCATCGACAAGCGCCTGCGGGACAGCGGGGTCTCGCCCAGCTTCGATGAAATGAAGGATGCCCTGGACCTGAAGTCCAAGTCGGGCATTCATCGCCTGATCACGGGGCTGGAGGAACGGGGCTTCATCCGCCGTTTGCCTCACCGGGCGCGTGCCCTCGAAGTTTTGAAGCTGCCGGAAAACGCCGACGCGGCCCCGCCCGTCACCGGAGTCCCCTCGGTCGGCGCGCCCTCCAACCTGCCGGTCGCCGCCAACGACGCCGTCAGCGTCCCGCTCTACGGCAAGATCGCCGCGGGGACGCCCATCGAGGCCTTGCGGGACCCCTCCGCAATGATCGAGGTCCCGCCCCTGATGACCGGCCCCGGGGACCACTACGCCCTGACCGTCGACGGCGATTCCATGATCGAGGCCGGTATCCTGGACGGCGATACCGTCATCATCCGAAAATGCGACACCGCCGAGAACGGCAGCATCGTGGTGGCCCTGGTCGACGGCTACGAGGCGACCCTGAAGACGCTGCGCCGCCGTGGCGGCGAGGTGGACCTCATCCCGGCCAACCGGGATTATGAAACGCGCACCTTCGGGCCGGACCGGGTCGCCGTGCAGGGGCGGTTGGTCGGCCTTCTGCGCAGCTACTGAGGCCGGCCGCGCGCGGAAAGCCGCCTACCAGCGCCGGGAGTCCAGGCTCCACGGCCTAAGGCCGCGGGACGCGGCGACGGTTTCCAGCCGCGGCGTCCCGTCGGATGCCCTGTAGAGAGCCAGGGTCCCGTCGCGCCACAGGTCCCACTTGGACACCACCACCGTCGCCGGGCACCTTCGTCGCGACACCGGAACCGTGGCGATGACCACGGAAGCCATGGAGCAATCCTCGGCCAGGGCGGCTTCGTGACGCGCCAGGGCGACGATCAGGCCGTCCGTTTCATACAGGCACCCCAGACCGTCGCACCTCAGCGACACCCCGACCGCCCCTCCGTCCAATCCCGCCTCCCCCCAGTCTCCGGCGCCCGCTCCCCAGAGTTCCATCCAAAGCTCGCGGGTAAAGCGGTCGCCGCGCCCCAGAGACGCGACCATGCCCGGACCGGAGCGCACCGCCATCAGGCCGCCGTCGCCGCTGACCAAGACGAGCGGC
>CAZFRK010000035.1:0-15417 GCA_964521375.1 uncultured Rhodobacterales bacterium | reverse complement strand
GCCGGGGTATCGTGCAGGCCGCCCCATTCCCGCGTCGCGAAAATGGACGCCGCCTCCAAGCGGCTGTCGGCGTGCAGCTTGCGCATGGCGTTGGCGAGGTGGAAGTTCACCGTCCGCTCGGCGATCTCCAGGATGCGGCTGGTTTCCCATGCCGTCTTGCCGAGCGCCGCCCAGTGCAGAACCTCTTTCTCGCGTTTGGTCAGCGGCACCTCGGCGCCGCGCGGCTGGTCGTATCCGCTCAGAGCGACGCAGCGTTTGTAGAGGACGCGGATCAGGCAGTTGAGCAGGGCTTCGCCGTCGTCCCGCAGGGTGTCGCGCAGACGACCGGCGTCGCCCTGGGCGAAACAACTGACGATGCCGACCGTCATGCCCGGTTCATGGATGGGCCAGATGAGACCGCCCCGGATGCCGCAGTCGGCGGCGTCGGACAGGACCCGTTCCTGATATCGCTCCGGCAAGGCGGGGTGGCGGAACGACAGGTTCCACAGGAACGGCTCGGCGCGGAACAGGCTCTGCCACAGGACCGGATCGTTCTCGACATGGTTTTCGTTGGCGTACCGCTTCATCCAGTCGGGGTCGACGGTCGCCGCCATCAGGGCCGCCCCGGCCCGGCGGGAGACGACGATGCCGTTCTCGCTGCGCACGTCCTTGGCCGTCGACCGGGTCTCCTCGCGCGGGGCGCCGGAGGCCGCGGTGATGCGCGCGCACAAAAAGGTCGCCAGTCCGAAGTGGTCCTGGACCGGCTGGAACGCCTGGGAGAGCGCCTCGAAGGTATCGGCGCGTTCCATGGCGCGAAGAACGGAGAGGAAGGTCTCTGCTTTCATGCGTCCCCCTTCGCAGGGAATATGCCCGCATAATCATTATGGAGTATGACACGCGGAAAACAGGGCGCCAATGGCGGATGTCCTTGCCGGGGCGCCTGATCGTCTTTTGGCGGGACGAGGGCTACGCCGGGGTTGTTTTATTTCGGGCGAGGGGGTTTTCATGCCGCGCGGCCTCTCCTATACCATCGGTGGCCCGGAGTCCTCCGGGGAACGGGTTCAGCACAGGAGAAGGCGCCCATGGCCGTGACGTTCGCCGAGGTTCTGCACCAGGGCTTCGCCCAGACCTTCGACGTGCAGGGAGAGTTCCTGGTCGACGAACGGTCCCAGTTCCAGCACATCCAGATTTTCGACACGCCGCTGAACGGGCGGGTCATGGCCCTGGACGGCATCGTGCAGATCACCGACCGCGACGAGGCGTCCTATTCCGAGATGCTGACCCATGTTCCGATGATGGACATCGGCGACGTGGCGCGGGTCTTCATCATCGGCGGCGGCGATGGCGCCGTGGCCGAGGAAGCCCTGAAGCATCCCGGCGTCGAAGTGCATATGTGCGAGATCGACGGTCGGGTCGTGGAGGTGTGCAAGGAGCATCTGGCCCACGTCAACAACGGCGCCTTCGACGATCCGCGTTTCCACCTGCACATCGAGGACGCCTTCGAATTCCTCAAGCGGCCAGAGAACAAGGAGCGGTTCGACGTCATCATCGCCGACCGCCCCGATCCCGTCGGCCCGGCCAAGGTCTTGTTCGAGGACACCTTCTACACCCTGGTGCGCGATGCCCTGACGCCGCGCGGCGTGGTGGTGTTCCAGAACGGCGCGCCCTTCTACCAGCCCGAGGAGCTGACCGATACCGCCCGCCAACTGGCCGGGGTGTTCCCGCTGTCGGGCTGCTATCTGACGGTCACCCCCACCTACACCGGCGGCTTCATGGCCCTGACCTGGGGGTCGAAGGAAACCCGCCTGGGCGGCGCCGAACCGGCGGTCGTCAAAAGCCGCTTCGAGGCGTCGGGCGCGCGCTGCGACTACTACAACCCGGCCACCCACCACGCGGCCTTCGCCCTGCCGGAGTGGATCGCCCGCCTGATGCCCTGACCCTTCGTCCGGGGCGGAGCGGGGCCAAGCCGACGGCGCGGCGAGGGGCGGGAGGCGCACGGCGTGCGTCTCGGCGAAGCGGCGGTCCCATGCGCCGTCATACGGGCCGGTCGCGCTAAGCCTTGATGGTTTCAGGGAATTTTTTTGGCCCCCGGGGGCAGATTTCGCTTTACCCGAGGGGCCATAACGTTCATACACCCCCTTCGAAAGATTGCCCTAAGCACGGCGGCTCATCGAACATAATCCGTTGTCGAGTACGCACTCGGGAAACGTCGTTCTTAACGAGTACGCACGGCGACCGGCTCTCTTATCGATCGCATCACGCAGATTCGCTAGTCGGCGATGGTTCGGTTTGGTAGGGAGTAGGTGCCATGAGCACGCTGTTCGCTTCCGCGCAGGAAGCCGTTACGACCCTTCGGCCCCGGGACCCCCTGTTCCTCGTCAGGCCCGAGGTCTTGGCCCGACGGGCCGGACAGATCCTGGACGCCTTTCCCGGTGACGTCCTCTACGCGGTCAAGTGCCAGGACAATCCCCTGGTCATCGACGCGCTTTATGACGGCGGAGTCCGTCATTTCGACACCGCCTCCATCGCCGAGGTGCGGCAGATTTCGGAGTCCTATCCGGACGCCGTCTGTCATTTCATGCATCCGGTGAAAAGCCGCGAAGCCATCGCCGAGGCCTACTACAAGCATGGTGTCCGCAGCTTCGTCTTCGATCATCAGGATGAACTGGCCAAGATCTTCGAGGTGACGCGCGACGCCACCGACCTGACCCTGGTCTGCCGCCTGGAAATGCCGCGCGGCAAGGCGATGCTCTGTCTGTCCGGCAAGTTCGGAACCTCGGTCGCCGAGGCGGCGCGGCTGCTGCGACTGGTCAAGGCGTCCGGCAACGCCACCGGCCTGACCTTCCATGTCGGGTCGCAGTGCGTCGATCCCCACGCCTTCGCCCAGGCCGTCGAACTGGCCGGTCAGACGGTGGCGGAAGCCGGGGTTGGCCTGGACGTCCTGGATGTCGGCGGCGGTTTTCCCGGCGAATACACCGGCGACGAACCGGCCTTCGAGGATTTCGTCGCGGCCATCTCCGACGCCTGCCGCCGCGTCGCCCTGCCGTCCGGCTGCCGCCTTCAGTGCGAGCCGGGACGGGCGCTGGTCGCCGACGGCGTGTCGGTGGTCGCCCGCGTGGAACTGCGCCGCGACGACTCCCTCTACCTGAACGACGGGACTTACGGCAGCCTCGCCGAACTGAAGTGGCTGGGGAACTGCTTTCCGTTGCGGGTCATTCGTCCCGACGGAGAGCGCGAGGCCGAGGGTCCGGCCACCGGTTTCACGCTCTACGGGCCGACCTGCGATTCCATCGACTCCATGCCGGGGCCGCACTGGCTGTGCGACGACGTGCATGAGGGCGACTGGATCGAAGTCGGGCGCATGGGGGCCTATTCCAGCGCCTTGCGGACCCGCTTCAACGGTTTCGCCACCGCGCTGTGGGCGACGGTGACCGACGATACCGTCCTGGCGCCCGCCGTCGTCGTGCCGCTGCGCGAGCTGCGCTCCGCCGCCTGACACGTCTGGCGGTCCGCTTTTGGTCGCGGTATCGTGAATACACCTCAGACGCTTCCGTGTCCGGGTTCCGGGGCGGGGGCGTCTTTGCTTCGGGACGCCGCGACGGAGCGGGGTATTGCTCCGGGGACGTTTCGGATCATCCGTTCATTGCCCGCGCGGGTCGCCTGTCGGCACAATGCTCCCCTCGGGATTCTTTTCGGGACTGCCTTGTTTGGGAGGGGCGGCCATGCGGCGCTTCTGGGCCGTTGTCATGTTCCTGGCCGTGGCGGGCGTTGGGGCCGTGTCAGGCTGGGTAATCGAGGATCGGTTGCGCGTCCGCGACGACGTTTCGGCGCGGGCGCGGGTCCATGCCATGGCGGACGGCGTGCGCCTGCGCCTGGAAAGCCGCGTCTCGGCAAACATGCAGATCGCCGAGGGGCTGGCCGGGTTCGTGGCGGCCCATCCGACGCTGACCGCCGGGGATTTTTCCAGTCTGGCCGCCAGCCTGTTGCGGCACCGCTCGGAGGTCCGCTCCATCGGCCTGGCGCGGGACACGACCATTGTCGCCACCCATCCCCTGGAAGGGAACGAGGCCATCCTTGGCGTCGATTACCGCGACGTGCCGGAGCAATGGCCCAGCGTCCGAAAAGTACGCGACGAGGGGCGGCCCATGGTCGCCGGTCCGGTGTCGCTGATCCAGGGCGGGCAGGCGATCATCGGTCGGGTGCCGATCTTCCTGGATGAGCGGAATGGGGGAGCCGGCGCGGGGGAGACCTTCTGGGGTCTGACGAGCATTCCCATCGACATGGACGCCCTGTTCGCGCACGTCGGCCTGACGCCGTCCTTGCCGTTGGTCGTCGCCCTGCGCGGTCGGGACGGACTTGGGGCCGAGGGTGAGGTCTTCTTCGGCCAGGAGAGCACCTTCACCCAAGACGAACCGGAGCTTCTGACCATCTACCTGCCCGGCGGAACATGGGAAATGGCGGCGATCCCGGTAGGGGGGTGGCCGGGAGATCGGGTCTCCGTCGGCGTCGTTTTCGCGGCCTTCCTGTTCGGCGGCCTGATGTTGGGCGCTGGCGCGGGCTTTCTGACCTTCTACGCCCTGGGCCAAGGAGACTTCGGCGGTGGCGGCGGCGGCGAGGGCGGGCGGACCATCGTCCTGGCCGAGCGCGCGGCCTTCGTCGATCACCTGCGGGCCGAGGTCGCCGACCGTCAGGCGCACGGTCGTGGGCTGGCCTTGCTGGCCTTCGACCTGCCGGAGGAGACCGCCGCCCGGCTGCCGATCCCCGACTGGCTGCGGACCTGCCGGACGGTGTTGCGCGACGGGGACGCGCTGGGGGTTCTGGGGCGCGGGCGCTTCTGCGTCCTGCTGAGCGGCGCGGGCGAGGACGGGGCAACCGTCAACGCGGGTCTGATCCGGGAGGCCATGGAAGGCCGCGGCCTCGACTCCGCCGGGACGCGTTTCGCCGGATTGGCCGTCGGGGCCGCCGACGGCGACGGCATCGCCACCCTGGCCCGTGTCGAAGCCCTGTTGGACCATGCCGCGCCGCCGCCGGGCGGTCCGGCGCCCCTCGGCCTGTGACGGCGGGGTCCAACCGGTCCCCCGGCCTTCACCCGGGTCCGGTGTCTCAGCCGTCGGCGTACATCTCGATCTGCCAGCGCATTTCCGCTTCCTCTAGGCCATGGCCTCCCGTGGGCGCCGGGCGGATGGCCCGCTCGGAGGAAATGCGGCCCATCTTGAGCTGAAGCTCCAGGGCGAAGCGGGGGCTGAGGTCGGCGGCCCAGGCCAGGGAGGCGATGGCGCGGGCCGACTGCGAGGCGAGGATGTCGACGATCACGCGGACGCCAAGGCCGGACAGCACCGACAGTCCGGCGACCAAGCCGTCGGTGTGGTCGGTCAGCAGCGAGATCGTCACCGCCGCTTCCGTCAGGCGACCCTTGGCGTGCTGCGCCTGGGCTTCGGCCAACGCCGCCTCGTAGCGGTGGTCGGTTTCGTGGTCATAGGGCGACGGCAGGCTTTCGCCGCCGACCGGGTGGAACGACCGCGCGGCGTGGTCGCCGTCGCCGTAGCGTTCGCGCAGGCGGGCGCGGACCACCTCGCGCAGGTCCGACACCGTGTCCTCGCCCAGGTCTTCGCGTTCCATCAAACGGTCGAGCAGGTTCTCGGCCACCACCTCGGCCAGACGGCGAACCGAGGACTCGGCGAGTTCCGGGCGGTGGATC
Organism: uncultured Rhodobacterales bacterium; assembly: GCA_964521375.1. Classification (GTDB taxonomy): domain Bacteria; phylum Pseudomonadota; class Alphaproteobacteria; order Rhodospirillales; family Rhodospirillaceae; genus CAZFRK01. The sequence continues at coordinate 9,740 of CAZFRK010000035.1, read as the reverse complement.
AGCGGCGGCTGCCAATCCGGCTTGTCCCCGGCGGACTCGATGAGGGAATCGAGGGTGTGTTCCCGCAGGTGGGCGTTGGCGTTGTAGAGCAGATGCGTTATGGCGTGGGAGTCGTTGCTGGCGACGATCGCCTCGGTCACGCTCGGATCCACGTAGGAGCGCCTGGAGATGGCGGCCAGGGCGCCTTGCACCGGGCTGGACCGGATGATGTCCAGAAGGTCCTCGTCCAGCAGGACGGGGGAGTGCTCGAGAATCGGCGCGGCGACCAGGATTTCCAAGTCCTGCGCCAGACGCTTGATGATGTCGCGGTCGACGCCGGGCAGGGACTTCAGCCCCTCGGCGATGGCCGACCGCACGGCGGTCAGGCGATCCCGCGACAGTTGGTCCAGGACCTGCTGGCCGATCATCTTCTGGCGCCGGGTCTTGCCGCGTCCACCGCTTCGTTCGGCGTCGGCGACCTTGATGGCCAGGGCTTCGCGCACCGCTTCGTCGCCATCGTCGGACAGGCGCAGGTCGGCCTTGACCGGCGCGGCGGGGTTGGCGGCCACGGTCATGCGGACCGAGGCGGCCCCGTCCTGGCAGAGGAAATAGAGGATCTCCGGCGCCACGTCGGTGCGCCCGGCCAGGGCGACGCGGATGGCCTCGTCGGCATGGCTGGCCAATTCCCGCGCCTGTTCATAGGTCAGGATGGGCGCCAGCGCGTCTTGGTCGGAGGGTGGCTCGGTAACGGTCACGATCGGTGGTCCATGGGTCTAGCGAAGGCCGGCGGGCGGGGCGATGCCATAGGATCCCTTGCCGCGCCGTTTGATGGCGTACATGGCGGCGTCGGCCCGGCTGACGAACTGGTTGACGTCCTCGCCCGACTTCGGGTCGTAGACGGCGAGGCCGATGGACAGCATCAGCGGCTTGTTGGGGGCGCCGGAATATTTCCTGAGGATCGTCGAGGCGGCGAGGAATACCTCGGCGCGGTTGGCGGCGACATCTGAATCGGCGTCATCCAGCCAGACGGCGAATTCGTCGCCGCCCAGTCGCGCCACCATGTCGGTGGAGCGGGTGTTGGCGCGCAGAATTTCCGACACCCGGATCAGGACCTCGTCGCCGGTCTCGTGGCCCCGCGTATCGTTGACCAGCTTGAAATTGTCCAGGTCCACGTACATCAGCGCGGCCTTCACCTCGCCCCGCGTCAGGCGCCGGATGCGGCGGGTCATTTCCTCGTAGAAGGCGCGGCGGTTCAACAGGCCGGTCAGGCCGTCGCTGCGCGACACCTTGAGAAGGGCGCGATGCTTGTAGAGCTGTTCCAGCACCACGCCGACCTGCCCGGTCAGGGTGGCGAGCAGGTGTTCGTCGGCGGGCGTGAAGGTTGGGCGGCCCGGGTCCCGATAGACCAGGATGGCGCCGTTGACCTGATCGCTGTGTCCGGTCGCCGCCGCCAGCACCTGCCGACCGTCGAAGGTGTCGGAGATGACGTGATCCATCCCCGCCAGGCCGAGGGCGGCCAACAGGGCGTCCCGTTCGCGGCCCCGCTCGACCGGGCGGCCGAAGGTGCCTTCGACATGGAACGTCGGGCGGCTGACGATGCGGGCCAGCGGCGCGCCGACACCGAGGATCTGGCAGCCGATGGCGCCCATGCCGTGGGTTATGGCGCTGGCCGCCGCCTGGACCATGGCTTCCGGCTCGGTTTCCCGGCGGAACAGGCGGACGATGCGGGCCAGGACCCGGTCGCGGGCGCGGATTTCGGCCAGTTCGGCCTGACGGCGGTTCTGTTCGGTGATGTCCCGGCAGCAGCCCCGGGCGCCCCGCCACTGGTTGTCCCGGTCGTAAAGGGGGACCGCGGAAACCTCCAGGCAGACCGGCGTCCGCTCGGCGCCCTGGAACCAGACGATGGCGCGATCCAGGGACACCGGCGTCGTGAAGGCGATGACCGGTTCGGTGTGGCGCTCGCGGTCGACCAGGTCGGTGGCCTGGCGGCCCACGAGGTCGCGGGGGCCGTATCCGGCGATGCCTTGCGGGGCGACGAAGGTGAAGGCGCCGTCCATGCCGACTTCCCAGGCGCTGTCGCTGGTGATCTCGACGATGTCCTTGTAGCGGGCGCGCGATTCCGTCAGGGCGTTGCGCAGACCGGACTCGACCGTATGGTCGTGAATCAACAGAAGTCCGCCGCCGTCGGTCCCGCCCAGGCTCAGCACGACCAGATCGTAGACCCGCTCGGTGCCGTCGCCGACGGCGACCTTGATGCGTTGCCGCCCGCCGCCCGCCCGCAAGAGGGCGTCGGTGGTCTCGGCCACGGTGTCGGACAGGGTGTCGTGGGCGGCTCCTCCGGCCTGGAGAACCGGGTCGGTCTGGAAGGCGACGTTGGACCAAGCGACGGCTCCTCCCGCCGCGATGAGGGCGGCAGGTTCGAGATGGGCCTCCAGCGCGGCCTTCGATAGCAGGACATCGTCCATTTCCAAGGCCGGATCCGGGACCAGTGGCGTCACCTTCGTATCCCCCATGAAGGTGTTTTAGCACGTTCACCGTCGACCAAGCGATTAGCGTTTTCGGGCATTTCACGGTGCCCTATCAACCTCAAATTAAGCATATTTTTGTGTGTAATATATATTATAGACATAATTACACGGTATTTTATATTGACGTTAATTTATTGATGTGTGAAATAGGGCGGCCAAATCCTCTGGCGTTGATCGGAGCCTTTCCATGGACAGCCACATCTTGACCGCCAACCGCTTGAGCGACGGGCGGGTCGTCGTGCGGACCGCCGACGGCTGGAGCCCCCGCCCGGAGGACGCCTTGCGCCTGCCTCCGACCGATCTGGAGGCCTTGCCGCCGGTGAAGGGCGCGGCCCTGGTGGGGGTCCGGAGCGTGGCGGTGGACGGGGAAGGCGTCCCCCGCCTCTTGCGGGAACGGATCCGCTTCGACGGGCCGACCGTGCCTTTTGGCGTCCAGGCGGAAGGAGCCTGACCATGTATCGCTATGATCAGATCGACCGCGCGGTCGTCACGGCGCGCGCCGGAGAGTTCCGCGACCAGGTGGAACGACGCCTGGACGGCGCCTTGACGGAGGACCAGTTCCGGCCGCTGCGCCTGATGAACGGCGTCTACCTGGAAACCCATGCCTATATGCTGCGCGTGGCCATCCCCTACGGTGTCCTGTCCAGCCGCCAATTGCGGGCCCTGGCCGGGGTGGCGCGGGATTTCGACAAGGGCTACGGCCATTTCACGACGCGTCAGAACCTCCAATTCAACTGGGTGAGCCTGGCCGCCATGCCCGACATCCTGGACCGGCTGGCGGCGGTGGACATGCACGCCATCCAGACCAGCGGTTCGTGCATCCGCAACGTCTCCTGCGATCCGCTGGCCGGAGCGGCGGGGGACGAGATCGCAGATCCGCGTCCCTGGGCCGAGGCCATCCGTCAGTGGTCGACCCTGCATCCCGAGTTCACCTACCTGCCGCGCAAGTTCAAGATCGCCATTTCCGGCGGCGCGGTGGACCGGGCGGCGGTGCGTTTCCACGACATCGGTCTGCGTCTGACGCGCGGGGCGGACGGCGCCATCGGCTTCCGCGTCTATGTGGGCGGCGGTCTGGGGCGCACGCCCAAGGTCGCCGAGGTGATCCGCGATTTCCTGCCGGGCGCCGACCTGATCGGCTACCTGGAGGCGATCCTGCGCGTCTATAACCTGCATGGGCGGCGCGACAACAAGTACAAGGCCCGTATCAAGATCCTGCTGGCCGAAATGGGCCTCGCGGCCCTGCGGTCCGAGGTGGAGGCCGAATGGGAGGCGATCCGTCACGCGCCTCCGCCGCTGCCCGAAGGCGAACTGGCGCGCATCGCCGCCCATTTCGCGCCGCCTCCCTTGCCGGTGCTGGCCGATACGCCGCCCGACCTGACCGCCGCGCGTCGCGCCGACGCCGCCTTCGCCGCCTGGCTGGACGCCAATGTCCAGGCGCACAAGGTTCCGGGCCATGCCGCCGTCACCCTGTCGCTCAAGCCGCGCGGCGGCACGCCCGGCGATCTGACGGCGGACCAGATGGAGGTGGTCGCCGATCTGGCCGACCGCTTCAGCCACGGCGAGCTGCGCACCACCAAGGAACAGAACCTGGTGCTGCCGCATGTGCGGCAGGACCACTTGCACGACCTGTGGCGGGCCTTGTCCGCCGTCGCCCTGGCCGAGGCCAACCGGGGGCGGGCCGGGGACGTGGTGTGCTGCCCGGGGCTGGACTACTGCTCCCTGGCCAACGCCCGGTCGATCCCGTTGGCCCAGGCGCTCAGCCGCCGCTTCGCCGACCCCACCCTGCGCGCCGCCATCGGCCCGATCAGCCTGAATATTTCGGGCTGCATCAACGCCTGCGGCCATCATCACGCCGGGAACCTGGGGATCATCGGCGTCGATAAGCATGGGGCGGAGGCCTACCTGCTGGTCGTCGGTGGCGACGCCGAGGAAGAGACCGCGGCCATCGCCGCGCCGGTCGGTCCGGCGATGTCGGCGGAGCAGGTCCTGGACGCCGTCGACCGCGTCGTCGCCCTCTACCTGGAGCATCGCGCGGCAGGCGAAGTCTTCGCCGCGACCGTGCGTCGCCTGGGGACACGCTTTTTCAAGGAGGCCTTGTCGTGATTCTGTTCAAACCGACCCCGGACGGTGTCCGCCGGGAGGCCCCTTGGCCGCGTCTGGACGATGACGCGCCGCTGCCCGTCGACGCGCCCGCCCTGGTGTCCGCCGCCCGCTGGGCCGCCCATCCGGAAGACCACGGTCATTTTCCGGGCCTCGGCGTGTGGCTGGCGCCGGGCGAGGGGTTGCATCGCGCGCCGCGCGCCGCGGACGCGGCCTGGCCGGTCGCCGTGGCCCTGCCGTTCCCGGCCTTCAACGACGGGCGGTCCTATTCCGTGGCCCGTCGTCTGCGCCTTGACGGGTTCCCGGGCGACCTCTATGCCTATGGCGATGTCCTGATGGATCAGGCGCGGCAGATGGTTCGGGTCGGTTTTACCGCCCTGGAACTGCCCGACGGGACGGAGATCGACGCCTTGGAACGTGCGTTGGGGGCCTATGCGGACGTCTACCAGCCCGCCGCCGACGGTCTGGTGGCCGCCGGATGGCGGCGATGTCGTGAGGCCGAGACCGGTTTCGCCGCCCCGCGACCCGCCGACGCCGCCGAGGGGAGGACCGCCCCATGAGCGCCCGTGAAAGTCTCGCCACCCGCTATGCCCCGCTGTCGGCGGAAGAGGTCGTCGGCGACCTTCTGACGCGCGCCGCGCCGGGCCGGGTGGCCCTGGTCTCCTCCTTCGGGACCGAAAGCGCGGTGCTTCTGCACATGGTGGCGTCGGTGGCGCCGTCGACCCCGGTCCTGTTCATCAACACCGGCAAGCTGTTCGGCGAGACCCTGCGCTACCGGGATCGTTTGGCCGGGCGGTTGGGCCTGACCGATATCCGCGACATCCATCCCGAGGCCGCCGCCCTGTCCGCCGAGGACGGCGACGACCTGCTGTTCCAGCGCGACGCCGACCGCTGCTGCTATCTGCGCAAGGTCCTGCCGTTGCGCCGGGCGTTGGAGGGCTTCGACGCCTGGATCAACGGACGCAAGGGCCACCACGGCGGCGAGCGCGACGCCCTGCCGGTGGTCGAGGCCGACGGCCCGCGCCTGAAGGTGACGCCCCTGCACGCCTGGACCGGCGTCGAGGTGGAAGCCTACCTGGACCGTCACGACCTGCCGCATCATCCGTTGGTCGAGGACGGCTACACCAGCGTCGGCTGCTACACCTGCTCGGCGCCGACCTTCGGGCGGCTGGGCGCCCGCGACGGGCGCTGGGCGGGCCAGGACAAGACCGAATGCGGCATTCACACCCACCTGTGGCCCGCCGAGGGGATCTGACCCGCGCGGTGGGAACGGCGACGTTGGACGACACCGGCCCGAGGCTCCCGTCATGGAGCCTCGGGCCGGTCCGCTTTCAAGGCGCCGCCTCCCTCCGCGTGGAGAGGCCGCGGCGCGCCGTCAGAGCTTCACCATGACGTGGCGGGCGACGGTGTAGTCCTCCAGGGCGTACATGCTCATGTCCTTGCCGTAGCCGGAGCTTTTGGTTCCGCCGTGGGGCATTTCGTTGCACAGCATGAAGTGGGTGTTGACCCAGGTGCAGCCGTACTGGAGGCGGGCCGCGGTGGTCATGGCCTTGCCGATGTCGCGCGTCCAGACCGAGGAGGCGAGGCCGTAGTCGCTGTCGTTGGCCCAGGCCACCGCTTCCTCGGGCTGCGAGAAGCGGGTCACCGAGACCACGGGACCGAAGACCTCGCGGCGGACGATCTCGTCGCTTTGCAGGGCGCCGGCGATGACCGTGGGGGCGTAGAAGAAGCCGTTGCCCTGCAACTTGGCGCCGCCGGTGACGACCTCCATGTGCTCCTGGGCCTGGGCGCGCTCGACGAAGCTGGCGACGCGCGACCGCTGACGGTCGGAGATCAGCGGGCCGAGTTCCACGCCGTCCTCGTCCTGAAGGCCGACCTTGATGGTCGAGACGGCCGACGACAGGTCGGCGACCAGCTTTTCATAGATCTTCGGCCCGGCGTAGATGCGGCAGGCCGCCGTGCAGTCCTGCCCGGCGTTGTAGAAGCCGAAGGTGCGGATGCCCTCGACCACGGCCTCCAGGTCGGCGTCGTCATAGACGATGACCGGGGCCTTGCCGCCCAGTTCCAGGTGGGTGCGCTTGACGGCGCGGCTGGCGGACTGGAGGATTTTCTGGCCGGTCGCGATGTCGCCGGTCAGGGACACCATGCGCACGCGCGGATGCTCGACCAGCGGCGCGCCGACAGACTCGCCGCGCCCGGTGACGACGTTCAAGACGCCCTTGGGCAGGATGTCGGCGGCCAGCTTGGCCAGGAACAGCGTGGTCAGCGGCGTCTGCTCCGACGGCTTGAGGACCAACGTGTTGCCCGCCGCCAGCGCCGGGGCGATCTTCCAGGCGGCCATCATCATGGGGTAGTTCCAGGGCGCGATGGAGCCGATGACGCCCAAGGGATCGCGCCGGATCATGCTGGTGTGGCCGGGCAGGTACTCGCCGGCCGCCATGCCGGGCATGCAGCGGACGGCCCCGGCGAAGAAGCGGTAGCAGTCGGCGATGGCCGGGATTTCGTCGTTCAGCGCCAGGGCGTAGGGCTTGCCGCAGTTGAGGCTTTCCAGGCGGGCGATCTCGGCGGCGTTGGCCTCGACGCGGTCTGCCAGGGCCAGCAGGGCGGCGGACCGCTCCATGGGCGCCGTCGTGGCCCATCCCTCGAAGGCGGCCTCGGCGGCGGCGACGGCCTCGTTGAGCTGGTCGGTGGAGGCCTCCGGCACCGCGCAGAGGGTTTCTCCGGTGGCCGGATTGAGGATCGGCTCGGGGGTGCCGAGACCGTCGACGAACGCGCCGTTGATGAACTGCTGGGTCGGCAGGGCTGGCATCGGGGTCTTCATGCTCAGGGTCTCCGTGGCGGAAGGACTTACTTACCGGCGCTGTCGGCGGACGCTTCGCTGTCGCGCGTCAGCCAGTAGGCGGCCAGGATGGGGATGAAGGTGGCGGTGATGACGAACACCGCGACGACGTTGGTGACCGGGCGCTGACGTGGGCGCACCAGTTCCGACAGCATCCAGATCGGCAGGGTGGTCTGCTGACCGGCGGTGAAGGTGGTGACGATCACCTCGTCGAAGGACAGGGCGAAGGCCAGCATGCCGCCCGCCAGCAGGGCGGTCGCGATGTTGGGCAGAATGACGTGACGGAAGGTCTGGAAGCCGTCGGCGCCCAGGTCCATGGACGCCTCGACCAGATGAATGGAGGTTCGCCGGAAGCGGGCCAGGGCGTTGTTGTAGATGACCACGACGCAGAAGGTCGCGTGGCCGATGACGATGGTCCAGAAGGAGAAGGGAATCTCGGCCAGCCCGTAGGCCGACCGCAGGGCGATGCCGGTGACGACGCCGGGCAGGGCGATGGGCAGGATGACCAGCAGGCTGACCGTCTCGCGCCCGAAGAAGCGGGTGCGGCTGACGGCGGCGGCGGCCAGCGTGCCCAGGACCATGGCGGCGGCGGTGGCCACCAGGGCGACCTGGACCGACAGGGTCAGGGCGTTCCAGACGTCCTGGCGTTCCCAGGCGACGACGAACCACTTCAGGGTCAGTCCCGGCGGCGGGAAGACGTAGGACTGATCCTCGGTGGTGAAGGCGTAGAGGATGATGAAGGCCATGGGGACGTGCAGGAACAGCACGGTGAAGGTCGCCCCCAGGCGCAGGGCGAGGCCCGGACGGGGCCGGTTGTCCCCGGTGCGGTCAGAGGGCATCGAAGGCTCCCAGGCGTTTGGCGACGGTCAGGTAGACGGCCATGATGACGATGGGCACGACCGAGAAGGCGGCCGCCAGCGGGATGTTCCCGGCGGTGCCCTGGTGCAGGTAGACGGCCTGGCCGATGAACAGGCGGGACGATCCGATGACGCCCGGAATGATGTAGTCGCCCAAGGTCAGGGAGAAGGTGAAGATCGACCCGGCGACGACGCCGGGGAAGGCCAGCGGCAGGATCACCTTGCGGAAGGTCAGGCCCGGCGTGGCGCCCAAGTCGGCGGAAGCGTCGACCAGATTGCGCGGCACCCGTTCCAGGGACGCCTGGATGGGCAGGATCATGAACGGCAGCCAGATGTAGAGGAAGACGCAGAACATGCCGATGTAGCTGACCGACAGGCTGGACCCGCCGATCACCGGCAGCGACAGGACGGCGTCGAGCAGCCACAGCGTGCCGGTATGGTCGGCGGCCCAACTGATGATGCCTTCCTTGGCCAGGATCAGCTTCCAGGCATAGAGGCGGACCAGATAGCTGGACCACAACGGCAGCATGACGGCCAGATAGAGCGCGGCCTTGGCGCGTGGTCCGGCGTAGCGGGCCATGTAGTAGGCCAGCGGAAAGGCGATGGCCGCCGCGGCGGCGGTGACGCAGGCGGCCATGGCGACCGTGCGGACGATGATGTCCAGGTTGGCCAGGGTGAAAAGCTGCGCCCAGGTGTCCAGGGTCAGCTCGTGCCGGACTAGGCCGGAGAAGGGGTCGATGGCGAAGAAGCTGTTGAGCAGCAGCGCGAAGAGCGACCCGATATAGACGATGCCCAGCCACAGGACCGGCGGCAGCAGAAGCAGCCCCAGAAGCACCCAGGGGCGGGCGTAGAGCCAGCCCGACAGGCGCCGGAGCGCCGTCGAGGGTGGGCGACCGGGAACCTCCGGCGAACCCGGCAAGGTGGCGGTGTCGGACGGGGTCATGACAGCACCTGCCACGAGCCCTCGGCCCAACCCAGGCGCACCGCCGCGCCGACGGGCAGGGCGCCCCCGGCGGCCACCATGTTCTGGGCCGCCACCTGCAAGGGGGCGTGGTCGCCGCCGTCCAGGGTGACGCGGTAGCGGGTGGTGGCGCCCAGGAAGGTGGCCTCGGTGATGGTGGCGGGGACGCCCTCGGGGGCGTCGGCCGGGTGCAGGAGGATCTTCTCCGGGCGGATGGAGACCGCCTGCTCGACGCCGAAGAGGCGGGCCGCCAGCGCCGGTTGGACGATGTTCGAGGCGCCGATGAATTGGGCGACGAAGGACGTCCTGGGCTGGTCGTAGACCTCTTGCGGGGTGCCGATCTGTTCGATGCGGCCTTGGTTGAAGATGGCGATGCGGTCCGACATGGACAGCGCCTCGCCCTGATCGTGGGTGACGAAGACGAAGGTGATGCCGACCCGGCGCTGAAGCTCCTTCAGTTCCACCTGCATCTCTTC
>CAZFRK010000034.1:0-15645 GCA_964521375.1 uncultured Rhodobacterales bacterium | reverse complement strand
TCGATTGGGTCGATTTCGACACCCTGCACGAACGGCTGGGCCAGAACGCCCTGCTGGAAAAGCAGACGGCGCTCTGGATTGACCGGGGCCTGCGGACCCTGGGGTTGCGGTCAGGCTGACAGCAGCGTCTCGTTGACGAAGTTGCTCTGGCTGATGTTGTCCAGCGTCGCGTCGGACCCTTCCAGGGTGGCGATCTGGTAGGCGGTGCTTCCCGAGGTGGCGTTGGACAGGTCGGAGACGTACCAGACCGCCAAGCTGGGTCCGGACGGGCTGCCGCTATCGATGACCACGATGCCCTCGCCCACCTGTCCGAAATCGATGCCGCCCTGCCCTCCGAGGTCGCGAGCGTCCCCGGCGGGCAGTTCGAAGTACCGCAAGGTCGAGGCGTCGGTCGGGTCGTCCCAGGTCTGGAACAGGGACGTATCGTTGGCCGTGTCGGGCAGGAAAATGCGGTCGTCGTCCCCCCAATCCAGGATGATGTCCGTTCCCATGTCGGACACGGCGGTGTCGGCGGCATAGAGGGAGAAGACGAAGGTATCCGTGCCGCCGTTGCCGGTCAGGATGTCGTCGCCCCGCGAGCCGCCGATCCAATCGTCGCCGCCGGTTCCCAGGATGGTGTCGGCGGTCGCCGTGCCGATGAGCATCTGGATGTTGTCGAAGGTGACGTGGCCCGACGTGCTCGGGCCGCCGCCCGTGGGGGTCGAGACATAGGAATAGGTCCCCGCGGCCATGTCGAAAACATGGACGGTCGGATCGAAGGACCAGAGACGGCTGAAATTCAGGGAATTGAGACTGCCGCCGCCGCCGTCGTAATGACTGCCGGATATTCCATTTCCGATGATTTCGTCGTTGCCGCTGGTGCCGACGATCGTCTGGGCCGTGTAATAGCCTATGCCTTCGATTTCCAGGAAGTTCAGCGGCGCCTGATGCCGGTAGGTGACGCCAGACAGATCAAGCGAGGTAATCCCGCTGTCGGGGCCTCCGGCGGCGTCGTCCCAGACGATCCGAACGGTGCCGCCGCCGCCGCCGATGGTGATCTTGTCGATGGCGTTGTCCCCGTCGGCGAAGGTGCTCCAGCGGAAAGCGGCTTCGGCGCCGTGGGCAACGGTGATTTCCTCGAAGCCCTTCAGCGTGCTGCCGTTGGACAATTGGCTCCACGCATTGCCGCTGGATTCGTGCGGTCCGGTGACGACGAATTCGTCGCGCCCGTCCTCGCCGTCGTAATAGGCCTGCCCCGGCGTCCAGGGGTCGGCCATGAGGATATCGTCGCCGGACCCGCCGAACAGCGAGACGACGTTCTCGTTGGATTGCAGGACCAAGACGTCGTCCCCGCCGCCGCCGGTGAACGTTTGGCCGTCGGCGGAGGCATAGACCAGGACCATCTCGTTGTCGTCGGTGCCGGTGTCGGCGATCTTGTAGGTCTTGTCGCCGCTTTCCTCGTCTTCGACCCGGACGTAGTCGATGCCGATCACGGCGCCGTTTCCGGCGTTGATCTCGTCGAGGATGGTGACCGTGCTGGTGCCCTGCTCGTCGAGCTGGAAGACCAGGTCGTCGATGTCGTTGTCGGAGTCCGCGTCTGTGAGATAGACGCGGAAGGGAACGGCGACCCGACTACCCAGGGTGAGGGTATCGCTTCCCGCCGTGTCGGTGATCGTGTCCTGGCCGTTGGCCAGGGTGTCGGAGACGATGTATTCGTCGTCGCCCTGGCCGCCGTCCAGGCTGTCGTCGCCCGCGCCGCCGATCAGGATGTCGTTGCCGTCGCCGCCGCTCAGCGTGCCGCCGGAGTCCTTGGCGATCAGGATGTCGCGGCCCGCCGTGCCGACCATGGTCGCCCCCGCCGTCTGAACGGCGTAGGTGACGGGCGCGGTGTCGCCGTCGTTCTCGAAATCGCGGATTTGTTCGACGTTGCTCAGGGTCAGGCGACCGTTGGCGGTCTCCAGGATGACCAGGTCGCCGTCCCGCGACACGGTCACCTTCTGGTCCGTCAGAAGGGTCATGTCCAGGGTGTCGGTGCCGTTGCCGGCGGTTTCCACCACCGTCACGGCGCCCTGGCCGGTCCAGACGTAGGTGTCGTCCCCGGCGCCGCCGACAAAGGTGCTGTCCGCCGTGCCGGAGATGAAGAGATCGTCTCCGTCGCCGCCCATCACATGCTCGATGCCGGTGAAGGTATCGTCGCCGGTTTCCTCGCCGGTGGCGGTGCCGGCCGTGTAGGTCTCGCCGTTCACGGTGGCGCTGGACATGGCGACCGCGACGCCGAGCGTGGTGCTGGAATAGACCAGCCAGTCGTTGGCGCCGGTGTCGGTTTCCGTGTCGCCGCCCGCGTAGAAGTCGTCTCCGGCGCCGGACCCGGCGATCAGGGTGTCGTCGCCGTCGCCGCCCGCCACGGTGTCGTCTCCGGCTCCGGCCAGGATGGTGTCGTCGCCCGATCCGCCGTCGACGAGATCGTCACCGTCGCCGGTTTCGATGACATCGTCGCCGCCGCCGCCGTCGATCACGTCGTCGCCGGACCCGGTGTAGATGGTGTTGCCCGCGTCGTCGCCTTGGGCGGTGATGTTCAGGTCGCTCTCGGACTGATCCAGGACCTCGGAGCCGGAAACCTCGAAGAAGGCGTCGGTCTCGTCTTCCTCGTCGCCGCCCCCGGCGAGAAGGGAGTTGTCCTCCTCGTCGCCGTCGGCGTCGTCCTCCTCGTCATCCCCGTCGGCGCCACCGTAGCCTCCGGCGCCCGCGCCGGAGCCGGACTCGGAGTAGCCGCCGTCGCCGCCGCCGTCGCCCGCTCCGCCGCCGAAATCGTCCCCGAAGGGATCGTCGCCAAAGCCGCCGCCGGTGTCGATTTCGGTGGGACCGGTAACGCTGAATCCGGGTTTCCCGGAGTCGAAGCCGTCGTCGGGACCTTCCCCGTCCCCACCGTCCGCGCCCCCATCGTCGGCACCATCGCCGCCCTCGGCGTCCAGTTCGTCGAAGGCATCGCCCGTATCCTCGCCGTCGGCGGCGTCGGGGTCTTCCTCGCCGTCGCCGCCGTCCTCGCCGTCCACGGGGCCTTCGTCGACCGGGTCACCGTCTCCCCCGCCATCGCCGGGATCCTCGCCGTCGCCGGGGTCTTCTTCCCCGTCGCCGCCGTCATCCTGGGCGGTGTCTCCGTCCTGCTGCTGCTGACGCTCGGCGTCCACCTTCTCGGCGTCCTCGGGGGTTTCCGGGGCGACCTGCTCGACGCCCTGTTGCAGGGCCTCGGCGTTGCGCAGGCCACCGAGGGCCTCGCGGAACTCGGTGTTGAATTCCTGCAGGCTCATGGTGAAGGTGCGCGGCTGGCCGTTCTCGATGCGCAGGGCGCCCATGGGCAGGTTGATGGAGAAGTTCTCGCCGCTGGGCGTGGTGATCTGAATCTCGCCGACCGAGCCGTTGGCGTCGGGAATCAGGACGACCTTCAACTGGGCGTCCTCGCCGCCGCCGCCGACACCGATGGTGCCCGACGTGCCGCGGATGCCGATGGTGGCGACCGGGGTGGTCACGGTCATGGCGTCGGTGCCGGACTTGGCCAACTGGCCGGAGACGAAGGAGAAGGTGCCGGACAACAGGCTGAACTTGGCCCCGCCGTCGCTGGTGGCGGGATTGTAGACCATTTCGTCCAGGACCATGCGGCCCTTGCTGGCCAGCGAGAATTCCGTCTCGTCCAGGAAGACGATGCCGATCGAGGACGCCTCGCCGGTGACCACGATGTCGCCCTGATAGACCGGCGTGCCGGGGGTCGCCTCGATGATGGTGCCGTCGGCCCGCTGGATGGTGACGGTGCCCTTGACGGTCTCGACGGTGCCGATGGCGGTCGCGGCCTGGGCCATCTGACCGTCCCCGGCCTGCGCCGTCTGGCCGGGCGCCAGCGGACCGGCCAGACGGGCCGCCAGGTCGCCGGGGATGGTCACGTCGCCGGGCGCGCGCAGGGACGGCAAGGGTTCCTGGGCGAAGAAGTCGCGCACCAGGTAGCGGGAGCCGTCGGGCGCCGTGATCAGCAGATCCGGGCCGCTGTGCGCGTAGTCGCCGTCCAGCAACGCCCGCGCGTCGGGAAGCATGGCGGCGCCGTCAACGACGCGGACGGCCCCCAGGGGACTGGGAGACATGGCGGTCAAGGACTCGCCAATGATTCCGTTGTCTGTTTGCACACCCATCACTGCATCCCCGCTTTCCGGCACTTGGCGCCAAGTTTGCGCCCTGGCTGCCCCCGTTGTCCACAGGCCATCCGACCTAGGTACGGAGTATCGCCGGAAAGTCGCGCGGCGGGTATGACGCGTGTCACACCCGCCAGAGATCGCGTGGGCTTATGCCGCCCGCGAGGCCGCCCCGGCGGCGCCGCGTCCTTCCTCGAAGGCCCGCGCGTTGAGGTCGGCCAGATGCGGCTTGCGCCGTCGGAACCGCTCCACCACGGCGTCGCGCAGGACATCGGCGGAGAACGGCAGGCGATCGGCCACCGCGCCCAGCATGATGGTGTTGATCAGCCGCATGTCGCCGATGCGCCGGGCGATGGCCTCGGCGTCGAAGGCGTGTAGCTCCAGGCCGGTGGCGCGGATGGCCGCCACCGGGTCGTCCGGATAGGGGAACAGGCCACCGGACACCACCGGCGGGGCGATGCGCATGGTGTTGACCAGGGCGACGCCGCCGGACCGCACGTGACTGGTCCAACGCATGGCCTCGGCGACCTCGAAGCCGATCAGGATGTCGGCCTCTCCGGGAGTGATGGCGGCGGCCATGACCCGCGGACCGAAGCGCACGTGGCTGGTGACGACACCGCCGCGCTGGGCCATGCCGGCCACTTCCGTCTTCTTCACGTCATGGCCCAGTGACAGGGCCACCTGGGCGAGGACCTCGGCGGCGGTCATGACGCCCTGGCCGCCGATGCCGCACAGCAGGATGTTGGTGGTGGGGTCGGTCATCGGGCGGCCTCCGGCGTCTGGGTGACGGGCACGATGCACTTCGGCCCACAGGTGCCGACGCAGGCGTCGCAGCCGGTGCAGAACTCGGACTCGATCTTCACGTAGGCCAGGTCCTTGGGCTTGCCGTTGTTGGCGATCTTGGTGTCGCGACGGGTGACGACGATGGCCGGGCAGCCGACGGCCAGGCAGTTGCCGCAGCCGATGCAGGCGTCCTCGTCGACCTTCAGGGCGACCGACGGCTGGGCATAGTCCGTCAGCACGCAGGGGCGGTCGGTGATGACCACCGACACGTCGTCGACCTCGACCTCGGCGCGCAGGGTCTTGAACAGCGTCGGCAGGTCGTAGGGATCGAGCCGGTGGACGCGCTCGTCCTTGACGCCCAGCGCCTTGACCAACTCCGGGAAGTCGACGCGCGGCGCCTCCTGGCCATGGATGTCGCGGCCCGTGCCCGGGTGATCCTGCCCGCCGGTCATGCCGACGGCGCGGTTGTCGAGCAGCAGGATGGTGACGTTGGCTTGGTTGTAGACCAGATTCAGAAGCCCCTGCATGCCCATGTGCAGGAAGGTCGAATCGCCGATCACACCGACCACCCGCTTGTCGGGGTCGGCCTCGGCCAAGGCCTTTTGCAGGCCGTTGGCCACCGACAGCGAGGCGCCCATGGAAATGCAGGTGTCCATGGCGTTCCACGGGAATCCGGAGCCGAGCGTGTAACAGCCGATGTCGCCGGAGACGACGATCTTCCGCCGCAACTTGGACAGGGCGTAGAAGGGCGACAGGTGTGGGCAACCCGCGCACATGGTGGGCGGACGGGGGAAGACCTCCCCGGCGCCGGTCGTCGCCTCGACGGGGCACGCCTCGCAGCCGGTCAGGGGCGCCAGGGCCTGACGGAGCACGGGGACCGACATCTCCCCCATGCGGGACAGCAGATCCTTGCCCCGGCAGTCGATTCCGGCGGCCTTCAGGGCCTGTTCGATCAGCGGTTCGACCTCTTCGACCACGACCAGGGTATCGACGGTCGCGGCGAAGGCGCGGATACGGTCCAGCGGCAGCGGGTAGCTGAGGCCCAATTTGAGCATCGGCGCGTCGGGCAGGGCCTCGCGGGCGTTGAAGGCGGCGGGACCGCTGGAGACGATGCCGACGCGGCGGTCGTCGCCTGGCAGGGTCTCGGTCAGGTCACAGGTCTCGGCGTAGGCGGCCAGCGTGGCGTCGCGCTCGAACAGCTTGGACAATCGCGGCTTGGCGTTGGCCGGCGTCAGGACCCAGCGGGCCTTGTTCAGCTCGAAGCCGGTCGGCGTCGCCGCCGTGCGCTCGCCCACCGAACAGACCGACTTCACGTGGCAGACACGGGTGGTCAGCCGCAGGATGACCGGCGTCTGGTGGGCTTCGGACAGCTCGAAGGCGCGCTTCACATAGGCGTGGGCCTCGGCGGAATCGGCGGGTTCCAGCACCGGCAGGTGGGCGAAGCGGCCCCAATAGCGGCTGTCCTGCTCGTTCTGCGAGGAACTGAGGCCGACGTCGTCGGCGACGGCGATCACCAGCCCGCCGACGCAGCCCGCCAGGGTCTGGCTCATCAGGGGGTCGGCGGCGACGTTCAGGCCGACGTGCTTCATGGCGCAGAGCGCGCGGGCCCCGGCCAGCGAGGCGCCGATGGCGACCTCCAGGGCGATCTTTTCGTTGACCGCCCATTCCGCCTTGACGTCGGGATAGGTGGCGAGGCTTTCGAGGATTTCGGTCGACGGGGTGCCGGGATAGGCCGAGGCGACCAGGCAGCCGGATTCCCAGGCCGCGCGGGCAACGGCTTCGTTGCCCGACAGCAGCAGACGGCTGCCGGCGGGGGCGGTGGATATGGCGTTCACAGGACGGGTTCCCTTTCTTCAGACTCCCTTCGGGCAGCGCCTTCCCGCGCTCCCGAAGACCGGACGAAGAAAAGGTTCTTGAGCCTTATGCGCGTGCCTTCGCCTCGGCAATCCCGTTATAGGCCGCCAGCACCATGTCGACAAGTTCGCTCGCCGACGCTTCCCTGTCGAAGCGGTCGGTGTTGATGGTCAGGTCGAAGTTGGTGGCGTCGGAGTTGCGGTGGTGGAACATCTCCCACACGAAGCGACCGCGGGCGCTGTTGACGCGCTCGATCTGGGCCTTGGCCTCGGCCTCGGAGACGTTGTACCGCTCCTGGACCCGCTGCAGGCAAACGTCGTGCGAGGCGGTGACGCGGACGCGCAGGGCGCAGGAGGTGGTCAGGATGACGTTGGCGCCCCGTCCGAGGATGATGCCGCCGACGCGCGACAGGCTGAGGATGACGTTCACCAGTTCGTCGCGATAGGTGTCGGCGGACAGATCCTTGCCGGTGAACAGGCGCATCAGCCAGAAGTCCCGGGCTCGGGCGTTGGATTCGTCGAGCAGCTTCAGCGTCGCCGGTTCGGTTTGCAGGCGCTCGGCGACCCTGTCGAGGATTTCGCGGTCATAGACCGGCATGTCCAGGCGCTTGCCCAAGCCGTCGGCGATGACCCGGCCCAGGGCGCCGTGATCGCGCGAAATGGCGATGACGGGCTTGGGCGGGCGGTTGTGCAGTTCGTGGTGTTCGATGCCCGCGGAGGCCACCAGGGCCTGCATGGCATTCAGAATGGTGGACATGGCGCCCTCCTGTCGCTCGCTCATTGTCGATCCGCGGGCGCGGCGGGTGGTGGCGCCCAGGCTTATGGCTGATTGGCTAAGTATAGCACCTGACGCGTTTTTTTGGAAACGACGGAGGCATGCGGCGGGGGCATGGCGGGCGCCGAGGGAGCGCCGCCGCCCACGCCCGCTAGTCGAACAGCTTGTCGATTTCGTCCTGCGAGATGCCGGCGCCGTCCTGCTGCGGGCCGTTGAGCAGGCGCTTTTCCTCGTCGCTGGCGTGGTCGGACTCGGAGTCCAGAAGATCCAGGAAGGCCTCGCGTCCCCAGATGGAGATCATCTTGTCGACGCGTTCCTCGACGAATTTCAGGGTGTTGACCACCTTGGTGATGCGCTGGCCGGTGATGTCCTGGAAGTTCGAGTGCTCGAAGATGGTCATCACGTGTTCGGTCAGTTCTTCGGCCAGATGGGTGGTGTAGCTGTCCGTCGCGTTGGCCCGCAGGTTGTGCGAGATGGTGTCGATCTTCTCGGCGGCGTCGAGAATGCCTTCGGTGGCGTGCTCGGTGGCGCCGACCACGGCGTCCAGTTCCGACGTCACGGCGTTGAGGCGGTCGGCGTCTTCCTCGCCGCTGCGCAACTGGGCGATCTCACGCTTGGTTTCCTGGATGGAATTGGCCAGCGCGCGCAGCTCCATCTTCAGAAGCTGCACTTCTTCCTTCTGGCGCTGGTAGTCGCGCAGAACCGGATCGTTCTCGGGATGGGATGGCGCCTCGTCCTCGCCGGACGGCTCGAAATGCTCGCGGACGAGGGTGTGCATGGCGTGCATTTCGTGTTGCAGGCGCCTCAGCTCGTCCAGGACTTCCCCGTTGTCGACGTTGACCGGCGTGGCGGCCGCGGCGGTGTCGCCCATGTCCCCGCCCAGCCGCTTGCGGCGCTGGAGTTCGGCGGTGAAGGTCTTTTTCGGCACGGCCTTGTGCATCGCCACTCATGTCTCCTTGCGCCCCGCGCGGGGCAGGGGGCGCCCGACCGGGGTCAGGGCACCATCAGGTCATCGTCATCGTCCGCCGCGTCCCCCGACGGATCGAATCCGGAGGCGGACAGCATTTCTTCCGGCGTCAGGTCGACGCCCTTCAGGTAGGGCGTGTACTTCATGTCGACGCCCAGGATATGACCGGTCAGCCAGCTTTTCAGGAACTGCAACAGGTGGTCGTCGATATGGCTGTCGTCGCCGCCCGCGTAGCGAGCCACGATCTCGTGCACCTGGGCCGTCAGCTTTTCGTGTTCACGCTTGTGCGGCGGCAGGTCGGCGTAGCCCGCCTTCCGCATGAGGAGTTCCTCGCGCCCGAAATGGCCGCGCGTATATTCCTCCAGAACGTTCAAGACCGAGCCGACCACGTCTCGTCCCTGACCGCCGTTGATGGCGTCGTCCAGCTGGTTGATCAGACTGACCAGCAATTTGTGGTCGTTGTCGATCAGCGGGACACCGACGGAGTAGGAGTCCCGCCATGTGATGAGAGGCATCGTCCCCGGACCTCAGAGCGTGCGGTGTTTACTTTGGGTCATCGACCATAGGCACGAATACACCACTCACGGGATGGGCGGCAAGTCGCTATGTTGGACCGGTTCGCCCGGTGGTGGCGCGGGCGGGCGTTAGAAAACAGTCGCCTCCGGGCCCGACCCCGGCCTAGACTAAACGTCCACGAATTGCCGGTGGAGAGCGTGACGGCCTCGCCGCCGGGGCAGAAGAGCAGGGAGAGGAACCGAGTGGCCGCCGGCGATACTTCCCGTGTCGCGATCTGGCAGACCTTGCTGGAACCCAGCGAGGGGGCGGGGACCGTCCTCATGGATGCCCTGGACGTGCTGTCGGAGGGGTTGGCCGTCTTCGACACCGGCGAACGTCTTCTCTACTGCAACGCCGCCTTCCGGGCCTTGTGGCCGGTCGACGACGTGGGGGTCCTGCCCGGCCAGTCCTTCGAGGACATGCTGCGCCTCTTGGTCGACAGCGGCCAGGTGGTGGCGGCCCGCGGGCGCGAGGCGGCCTATGTCCAGGCCCGCTTGCGCGATCACGCGCGCGGCGACGGCAAGGCGGGCTTCGAGGTCGAGCTGGCCTCGGGACGCTGGGTGCTGGTCCGCGAACGCCGCGCCCCCGAGGGCTATCTGGTGATGACCGCCGCCGACATCACCGAGTTGAAGCAGCGGCAGCTTCGCCTGACCGAGTCCGAGCGGCGCATATCGCAGGCGCGGGCGCAACTGGGGCAGGCCATCGAAAGCATGAACGAAGGTTTCGTGCTGTTCGACGCCGAGGACACCCTGGTCCTCTGCAACAGCCGGTTCATGGAGATCCTGGCGCCGCTGGGCGATCTGGTGCGCCCCGGCGCCTCCTTCACCACCCTCGTCCGCGCGGCCATGGACAAGGGGCTGATCCCCGCCGCCGTCGGCGACCCCGGACGATGGCTGGCGGCGCGTCTGGCCGACCACCGTGATCCCCGCGGTCCGCGAGAGATCGAATACGCCGACGGGCGCACCATCCTGCTGCGGGAAGCGCGCATCCCCGACGGCGGTGTCGTCGGCGTCTATTCCGACATCACCCTGCGCCGCCGCGCGGAGCGGGCGCTGGCGGAAAGCGAATTGCGCCACCGCCGCCTGGTGGAAATGGCCCCGGACCTGATCTGCGTCGTCATCGACGGCGTCATCCGCTACATCAACCCCAAGGGCGTCGAGATCCTGGGGCTGGCCGAGCGCGAGATCCTGGGGCGGCCGTTCTGCGACTTCGTGCCGTCGGACCGCCGGGCCGAGATCACTCTGGGCCTGGACGAGGACCATCCCAGCGACGACTGGCGGGCCGTCACCCTGCAATCGGCCGACGGCGACCGGCGGGCCGACGTGGAAATGGCCGTCATGCCCTTCGCCGAGGCCGAGCGGCGCGGCGTCATGGTGGTGGCCCGCGACCTGACCGACCTGACCCGGGCCAACAGCGCGCTCGCCAACCGCGAGCGACGGCTGGACGGCATCATGAACACCGTCGTCGATGGCATCATCACCATCGACGGACGGGGCCGTATCGAATCCTTCAACGCGGCGGCGGAACGTATCTTCGGCTATGCCGCCCGCGAGGTCATGGGACAGTCCATCAATCTTCTTATTCCGCATGGGAAACGGTCGCGGCACGACGCCTATATCGAGCGGTACCTGGAGACCGGCGAAAAGAAGATCATCGGCATCGGGCGCGAGGAACTGGGCCTGCGCAAGGACGGCACCACCTTTCCCATCGATCTGGCGGTGACGGAGCTGCACGTGGACGGGCAGGTCCTCTTCACCGGCGTGGTGCGCGACATCACCGAGCGCAAGAAGTCCGAGGCGGCCTTGCGGGAAAGCGAGGAACGGTACGCCTTGGCCGTTTCGGGAACGAACGAGGCGGTGTGGGACTGGGACGTCCTGACCGACCACGTCTATTTCAGCCCGCACGCCCGCGACCTCCTGGGCGTCGACCCGGACCGCCTGAGCGAAGGGCGGTCGTGGCGGGAGATCGTCCACCCCGAGGATCAGGGCGACTACAGGCGGTGCATGGTCGATCACCTGAAGGGCCGCAGCGAATTCTTCAGTTGCGAATACCGCTTGCTGGGGCAGGCCGACGGGGCCGAGCGCTGGGTCCGCCATCGCGGTCTGGCCCTGCGCGACGGCGGCGGGCGGGCCTTCCGCATGGCCGGGTCCATCGGCGACGTCACCGACCGTCGCAAGGCCGAGCGCGATCTGCGGGAGGCCAAGGATCTGGCCGAACTGGCCAACCGGGCCAAGACCGAGTTCCTGGCCAACATGAGCCACGAGCTGCGCACGCCGCTCAATGCCATCATCGGCTTTTCCGAGGTCATCCAAAGCGAGATGTTCGGCGCCATCCAGCCGGTGCAATACAAGGACTACGCCCAGAACATCCTGGAGTCCGGGCGCCATCTGCTGGACGTCATCAACGATATTCTCGACGTTTCGCGTGTCGAGGCCGGGAAAATGAGCCTTCACCCCGAGGAGGTGGACTTCCGGGCGGCGGCGGACAGCGCGTTCCGGCTGATGAGCGTGCGCGCCGAGGAAGGGCGGCTGAAGCTGGTGTCCGACCTGCCCGACGACCTGCCCCATCTGTGGGGCGAGCCGCGCCGCATCAAGCAGATCCTCATCAATCTGCTGGGCAACGCGGTGAAATTCACCCCCGAGGGCGGCTCCGTCACCCTGTCGGCGCGCGTGGAGGACGGCGACCTGGTGGTGCGCGTGCGCGACACCGGCATCGGCATGGCGCCGGAGGATATCCCCAATGCCCTCAAGCCGTTCCATCAGGTCGACAGCCGCCTGTCCCGCCGCTACGAGGGCACCGGCCTGGGCCTGCCCCTGACCAACGCCTTCGTGGCGCTGCACGGCGGCACGCTGTCCATCGACAGTGTGCCCGGCGAGGGGACGACGGTGTCCCTGCGCTTTCCGCCCGCGACCCAGTTGCGAGACGCGCCGGGGACCTGAGGCACATCCCGAGCGGGCGGCCCGGCCTGTCGTCGCGGGTCTCTACAGGGCGACATCCACCAGGACGACCTCGGTCTCCTCGTCCCCGGCGGTCAGGGTCAGGCGGGTCGTTTCGGTGACGGCCAGCCCGTCGCGGGTGCCGACGACGACCGTCGCCGCGCCGTCCCCGGCGGTCAGGGTGCCGCGCGTCGGCACCAGATAGGCGCCGCGCCCCTCCAGATCCAGGCTCCAGGACTCGCCGGGGCGCAAGACGCCGCCGAACAGGGTCGCGTCCTGATGGATCAGAAGGGCGCCCGCCTCCAGGTGCGCCGGGCGGCCCGAGGCCAGGGGACGCAGGCCGCTGCCCGCCTCGGCGGTCGGGAAGGCGCGCGTCTCCCAGCGCGGGACGTGGCCCCGGGCGTCGGTCTGGATCCAGATCTGGAAACTCTGGATGTCCTCGTCCTCGCGATTGTATTCGGCGTGGACGACGCCGGTTCCGGCGCTCATGACCTGGACGTCGCCCGCCTTGGTGCGGCCTCGGTTGCCCATGCCGTCCTCGTGAGTGATGGCGCCGGAGCGGACGTAGGTGATGATCTCCATGTCGCGATGGGGGTGCGGCGGGAAGCCGCCGCGGGCGGCGATGGTGTCATCGTTCCATACCCGCAACGGTCCCAGCCCCATGCGGCTGCGATCGTAGTAATCGGCGAAGCTGAAGTGATAGCGGGCCGACAGCCAGTCGATATCCATGCGGCCCAGGCTGCGGAACGGTCGAAGGTCAAGCATGGTCAGGCTCCTTGGCGGTCGCGGCCGTGGGGCGCCATCAGGTCCAGGGCCGGTCCCTTGGGGATGACGCCGGTCGGATTGATGGTGCCGTGGCTGCCGTAGTAGTGCGCCTTGATGGTGGCGAAGTCGGTGGTCCCGGCGATGCCGGGCATCTGGTAAAGCTCGCGGGTGAAGCCCCAGAGGTTGGGGAAGTCGGCGATCCTCTGGCGGTTGCACTTGAAGTGCCCGACGTAGACGGCGTCGAAGCGGATCAGGGTAGTCCACAGGCGCCAGTCGGCTTCCGTCAGGCGGTCGCCGCAAAGATAACGGTTGGTCTCCAGGCGGGCTTCCAACTCGTCCAGGGCCGCGAAGAGGGCGTCGTAGGCGTCCTCGTAGGCGGCCTGGGTGGTGGCGAATCCGGCCTTGTAGACGCCGTTGTTGACGCGGTCGTAGACGAAGGCGTTCACGGTGTCGATCTCGGCGCGCAGGTCTTGGGGATAGTAGTCCGGGCCGGAGGCCAGGGCGCCGAATTCGCCGTTGAACATGCGGATGATGTCCGACGATTCGTTGGACACGATGGTCGCCGTCCGGCGATCCCAGAGCACCGGCGTCGTCACCCGCCCGGTCATGGCGGGGCGGGCCTTGGTGTAGACCTCGTGCAGGAAGCGCGCGCCGTTCACCGGGTCGGCGCCGGGGGCCAGCTCCCAGCCGTTTTCCAGCATCAGCGGCTCCACCTTGGAGACCGAAACGACGTCCTCCAGCCCTTTCAGGACGCGGAGCACCATGGTGCGGTGCGCCCAGGGGCAGGCGTCGGACACATAGAGATGGTAGCGCCCGGCCTCCGGGGCATGGCGCGTCGAGCCGTCGGCCCGAATCCAGTTCCGAAACCCGGCGTCTTCGCGCTGGAAGCGCCCGCCGGTGGAGCCGGTGTCGTACCATTCGTCATGCCAGATGCCTTCGACCAGGCGTCCCATCCTGTCCTCCTTCGTCCGTGAATGCGCGGCCAGAGGTCGGCGCGCGGGTTGGGTGGGCCGGGGGGGCCGGCCCGCCGGGGCACGTTACGCCGCCAGCTTGGCGGCCAGCTCGGCGATGTGGCGGCCCTGGAAGCGGGCGCCGTCGAGGTCGGTGGCGGTCGGCTGAAGCGAGCCGTCGCCCCCGGCGATGGTCGAGGCGCCATAGGGGCTGCCGCCGACGATCTCGTCCACCTTGGTCTGGCCCTGGAAGCTGTAGGGCAGCCCGGCGATCACCATGCCCAGGTGCAGGAGCGTGGTGTGGAAGGAGAGGATCGTGGCCTCCTGGCCGCCGTGCTGGGTGCCGGTGGCGGTGAAGACGCCGCCGACCTTGCCGATCAGCGCCCCCTGCATCCACAGGCCGCCGCACTGGTCCAGGAAGCCGCGCATCTGGCTGGCCATCATGCCGAAGCGCGTCGGGGTGCCGAAGATCACGGCGTCGTACCCGGCCAGATCGTCGGGGGTGGCGACCGGGGCGACCTGATCGACCTTCATGCCCTTGGCGCGGGCCACGTCCTCGGGGATCAGGTCGGGGACGCGCTTGATATCGACCTCCGCCCCGGCGCCGCGGGCGCCTTCGGCCACGGCCTGGGCCATGGTCTCAATGTGGCCGTAGGTCGAATAATAGAGAACGAGAACGCGGGCCATGGGACTCTCCATCTGGTCAGGACCGGTGGGCGGTTCAGGACGGCTGGACCGTCCGGGGCGGGGATCCTGTGATCCCGCGCCGAAATGATCGGACGTTTTGGAGTCGTGGACAATCCAGCCTGTAGGAATAGAATTGTTTCCTATTTGGAAACGGAGGACTCATGGACCGCTTGGCCGAAATGGAGATTTTCGTTCGCGTCGTCGATGACGGTAGCTTCTCCGCCGCCGCCGACGGCCTCGGCATGACCAAGTCGGCGGTGTCCAAGCGCGTCGCCGCGCTGGAGGAGCGCCTGGGCGCGCGGCTGTTGAACCGCACCACGCGGCGGCTGTCGGTGACCGACGCCGGGGCGGCCTTCCATGCCCGCGCCGCCCGCATCCTGGCCGAGGCCGACGAGGCGGAGGCGGAGGTGTCGCGCCTTCAGGCGGTGCCGCGCGGCCTTTTGCGCGTCAACGCGCCCGTGACCTTCGGGATCAATCACCTGGGCCCGCTGTTGCCCGCCTTTCTCGCGCGGTACCCGGAGCTGTCGGTGGATCTGGTGCTCAACGACCGCTTCGTCGATCTGGTGGAGGAGGGCTTCGATCTGGCCATCCGTATCGCCGATCTCGACGATTCCAGCCTGATCGCCCGCCGCCTCTGCGCCAGCGACCGCATCCTGGTGGCCGGGCCGGACTATGTCGCCGCGCGCGGCCTGCCGCGCACTCCAGACGATCTGGCCGACCATACCTGTCTGCTCTACAGCCTGTTGCGGCGGAGCGGCGAATGGACGCTGCGCCATGCCTCGGGGACGGAGGCGCGGGTCAGGGTAAGCGGCGGCGCGCTGCGTGCCAACAACGGCGATGTCCTGCGGCAGGCGACCCTGGACGGCCTGGGCATCACCATGATGCCGACCTTCATCGTCGGCGCCGACCTGGCCGCCGGGCGGCTTGTCCGGGTCCTGCCGGAGTGGGGCGACGCCACCGGCGCCGTCCATGCCGTCTGGCCCGCCGGACGCTTCACCGCTGCCAAGGTGCGCGCCTTCGTCGACATGCTGGTGGATGCCTTCAAGACCCCGTCGTGGGAAGCGTCATAGGTCTTTGGTCGCGGTGCCAGTTGGGGGACGGTGTCGCGGAGGAAGGCAGGAAGACGACCCGGGCGGCGCGTTTCACGCCACCTGAACACGGCCAAGGAGCGTTGCCCCTTGCGCTTGGCGGCGTTCCGCGGGTGTTGGTACGGTAAG
>CAZFRK010000033.1:12082-15749 GCA_964521375.1 uncultured Rhodobacterales bacterium | reverse complement strand
GCCAAGGCCAAGAACTCCGGCCTGCGCAAGCTGTCCACGAAGAAGGTCATGGAAAGCGCCCTGTCGACCCTGAAGGGCCGCGCCCGTGTCAAGCGCGCCATGTGGTCGCGCCGCGCCCAGGAGTACGAGCAGAAGATCAACTCCGGCGACCCGGTCTCCATCGCCGAGGTGGTGCGCGACCTGCACCGCAGCGCCAGTCAGCCGGAACAGTCCTACTCCGAACGCCAGATCTACGAACAGGCGCTGGAGCGTCTGGCCTGTGAAATGGCCGCCGTCGAGCAGATCGAGGCCGACGACGCCACGCAGAAGCTGGAAAAGCTGCTCGCCGCCGCGTAATCTCGACTGCCTTTACCGTGACCCAAGGGCGCCCGTGGAGATCGCGGGCGCCCTTGGCGTTGCGGACGATGGGGCTTTTCGCCTGGGAGTCTCCGCCATGGCCACCGGCCTGCCTTTCGTGAAGATGCACGGTCTGGGCAACGACTTCGTCGTCGTTGACCTGCGCGAGACGCCGCGCGCCTTTTCGGACGCGACCGTGCGGGCCATCGCCGACCGCCGGACAGGCGTCGGCTGCGACCAGTTCATCACCATCGAAGCGCCGCGCGACGGCGAGGCCGCCGCCTGGATGGGCATCCGCAACGCCGACGGCTCGACGGTCGGGGCCTGCGGCAACGCCACCCGCTGCGTGGCCGCCATCCTGATGGGCGAATCGGGCACCGACGCCGTGACCTTGCAGACCGCGCCCGGCCTGCTGCGCGCCAGCCGCGCCGCCGACGGCCAGATGACGGTGGACATGGGTCCGGCCCGCCTTGAGTGGCGGGACATCCCGCTGGCCCGCGCCGTCGATACGGCCCATCTGCCGCTGGAGGCCGGGTCCCTGCGTGACGCCGTCGGCGTCTCCATGGGCAATCCGCACGCCGTCTTTTTCGTTCCCGACGCCGAGGCCGTGCCGCTGTCCGAGGTCGGCCCGGTCCTGGAACACGATCCCCTGTTCCCCGAGCGGGCCAATATCGAGGTCGTTTCTCCGCGCCCCGACGGTCGTTTGCGCATGCGGGTGTGGGAACGCGGCACCGGTATCACCATGGCCTGCGGCACGGGCGCCTGCGCCACCCTGGTCGCGGCGGTCCTGCGCGGCCATGTGGAGCGCGCCGCCGACGTGGTTCTGGACGGCGGCATCCTGCATATCGACTGGGACCGCGCGGCCAATCGCGTCTTGATGACCGGCCCGGTCGCCACCAGCTTCACGGGCATCCTGGACGAGAGCCTGCTGACGCCATGACCGCCGACACCCCGGACAAGACCAAGACCGGCGCCGCGCCGGGCGCCGACGCCGCCCCGGAGCCACGCCTCGTCACCTTCGGGTGCCGCATGAACACCTACGAGTCGGAGGTGATGCGCGATCACGCCCGCGCCGCCGGTCTGACCGACGCCATCATCGTCAACACCTGCGCGGTGACCAAGGAAGCCGAACGGCAGGCCCGCCAGGCCATCCGCAAGCTGCGGCGGGAAAACCCGACGGCCAAGCTGATCGTCACCGGCTGCGCGGCGCAGCTCGATCCCGACGGCTACGCCGCCCTGCCCGGCGTCGACCGGGTTCTGGGCAACGCCGAGAAGCTGAAGGCCGAGTCCTACGCGCACGGCGTCAACGCCCCCATCCTGGTCGACGACATCATGGAGGTGCGGGAAACCGCCGCCCATATGCTCGGCGGATTCGAAGGCCGCACGCGCGCCTTCGTCCAGGTCCAGCAGGGCTGCGACCACCGTTGCACCTTCTGCGTCATTCCCTACGCGCGGGGGCCGTCACGCTCCGTCGCCATCGGCCCGATCGTCGATCAGGTGCGCGCGCTGGTCGCCAACGGCTATCGCGACATCGTCCTGACCGGCGTCGACATCACCAGCTACGGCCACGACCTGCCGGGTCAACCGCCGCTCGGCCAGATGGTCCGACGGCTGCTGCAACTGGTCCCCGACCTGCCGCGCCTGCGCCTGACCAGCCTCGACCCGGTGGAGGTGGACGCCGACCTTCTCGACCTCTTCGGCCACGAAGAGCGGCTGATGCCGCACGTCCATCTGTCGGCCCAGGCCGGGGACGACATGATCCTCAAGCGCATGAAGCGCCGCCATCTGCGCGACGACATGATCCGCCTGTGCGATGACCTGCGCCGCCGCCGCCCGGACATCGTCTTCGGGGCCGACCTGATCGCCGGATTCCCCACCGAGGACGAGGCGATGTTCGAGAACTCGCTGCGCCTGATCGACGACTGCGGCCTGACGCATCTCCACGTCTTCCCCTATTCCGCCCGTCCCGGCACCCCGGCGGCCAAGATTCCCGGCCTGCCCGGCGACGTCGTCAAGGCCCGCGCCGCCGCCCTGCGGGCCAAGGGGGCGGAGGCCATGGCGGCCTATCTGCGAACCCGCGTCGGGGCGGTCGAAGAGGTGCTGGTCGAAACGGCGGACGGCGGCCATACGCCCCACTATGTGCCGGTAAAGGTTGACGGGACGAACGAACCGGGCACCATCGCGCGGGTGCGAATCACCGCCGCCACCGCCACCGAGCTTCAGGGAGTCCCCGCCACATGACCGACGACGTCGAAACGCCGAGGAAGAAGGGTTGGCTGGGTCGACTGTTCGGCGGCACGGACGCGGATCAGGCGACGCCGGAAGCCCCGGAGGCCCCGGACACAGAAGTGGCTCCGGTCGCCGAGGCCGACGGCGCGGTCCCCGAAGCGCATGAGGAAACACGCCTCCCCAAGCCCGAACCGGAACCGGAACCGGATTTGGAGCCGGATGAGGAGTCCCCCGCCGAGGAAACGCCGACCGTCCCCGTCGGAGAGACGCCGCCCACCCCGTCGTCCGACGCCGAACCGGCCAAGAAGAGCTGGTTCCAGCGCCTGAAGGAGGGTCTTTCCCGCTCCTCGTCCAAGCTGTCTCTGGGCATCACCGACCTCTTCACCAAGCGCAAGCTCGACGACGAGGCGCTGGAAGACCTGGAAGACCTGCTCATTCAGGCCGACCTGGGCGTCAAGACGGCGGCCAAGCTGGCCCAGGCGCTGGCCAAGACGCGCTTCGGCAAGCAGGTCGAGCCGGAAGAAATTCGCCAGGCCCTGGCCGAGGAAGCCGCCCGCATGCTGACGCCGGTGGCCCGCCCGCTGGAGATCGATCCGGCCCGCAAGCCGCATGTGATCCTGGTCGTCGGCGTCAACGGCGCCGGCAAGACGACGACCATCGGCAAGATGTCCAAGCAATACCGCGACCAGGGCCTGAAAGTCACCCTGGCCGCCGGCGACACCTTCCGCGCCGCCGCCGTCGAACAGTTGAAGGTGTGGGGCGACCGCACCGGCACCCCCGTCGTCGCCCGCGAAACAGGCGCCGACGCGGCGGGATTGGCCTTCGACGCCTTCCAGGAGGCCAAGACCCGGGGCGACGACATCCTGATGATCGACACCGCCGGGCGCCTGCACAACAAGCAGGCCCTGATGGAGGAACTGTCCAAGATCCGCCGCGTCCTGAAGAAGATCGACCCCGAGGCGCCGCACACCACGCTTTTGGTGCTCGACGCCACGGTGGGCCAGAACGCCCACCAGCAGGTGAAGGTCTTTGGCGAGATGGTGGAGGTCACGGGCCTGGTCATGACCAAGCTGGACGGCACCGCCAAGGGCGGCGTGGTCGT
>CAZFRK010000033.1:2936-12072 GCA_964521375.1 uncultured Rhodobacterales bacterium | reverse complement strand
TCGTCGCCCTGGCCGAGGAATTCGGCCTGCCGGTCCATTTTATCGGCGTCGGCGAGACGGCGGAAGACCTGCGCCCCTTCCGGGCCGAGGACTTCGCCCGCTCCCTGATGGGCCTAGCCTGACGCCCGGCGCTCGCGCGCCACGGTCCGTCCATCCCGGCGCGACGGCGCCTAAGCCCCGTCCATCCAGGCGCGACGGCGCCTAAGCTCCGTCCGACGCCTCGGGATAAGCCACGCTGCAGGCGGCCAGAAGGGCCAGACGGACCAGTTCCGACTGGCGGCTGGTATTGGTTTTGCGGAACAAATGGGCCAGTTGCGTGCGTACCGTGGTGATCGACACCCCCCGCGCCTCGGCCACGTCCTCGATCCTCTGATCGGCGACCAGGGCCTGCAACAGGGAGGCTTCCGCCGGGGTCAGGCCGAACAGGCCGCGCAACACCTCGACCGGCGGAACCGGCGTCCGTTCCAGGGCGGAGACGTGCAGGCCGAACAGCAGTTCGCCGTCCCCATCCACCGTCGCCCGGTCGTGGGCGCCGTCCCGACCCAGCAGGGGCGTCACCACGATGCCCAGGGGCCGCGCCGACCGCGCCCGGCTGACACTGAAGGCGCCGACGGGCAGGGCATGGCCCGACCGGCGGCGGGCCCGGGCACGACCGATCAGGGCCGACAGGCTATCGCCGCCGCTCAGGTCGGCGAGACGGATGCGGCCCTGCTCCACCCACAGGCCGTCTCCCACGCCGACCAGGGTCCGAAAAGCCCGGTTGGAAGCGATCAGGCGACTGTCGCCGTCGACCACCGCCAGCGAATGCCCGGTGACGTCGCCCAGGTGCTCGGCCGCGGCGCAGCGTCGGGAGATGACGTCGACCTCCCGCAACAAACGCAGCGCATGCGGCAAATGCGGGCGGAAGCGTTCCAGACTGCCGCGGGTCGGTTCGTCGAACACGCCGTCGCGCCGCAACAGGGCCAAGAACCCTTCCTGTCCGTCCAGCGGCTCCGCGGGCAAGGTCAGGCTGTCGGTGATGGACGGGTCGCCCAGCGCCTCGCGCCAAGACTCCGCGTCCTCCGGCGGACCCGGCGACGCCGGGTCCAGGACCCGGGACAGGGCCCGGGGTCCTTCCGCCGAAAGTCCATGATGGGCGCTTGTCGGTCGGTGGGACTCGGTCCCCTGGGAGGTGACGGCGAGCACACTGGCGTCAGCCCCGACCACAACCGCCAATTCCTTGAGAAAAACCGGCAAGCGATTGGTATCGAGTACGGCTTCGTAAAGGGCGGCGGTCAGGTGACGCAGGATATCAATGTCGCTCATAGGTCCATCGCAGGGGATCGAGCCGGCCTAGGCCTCATCCGGCCCGTCATTCAAATGAATGATAAAATAACGAGGAACGTCTCACTTCACGAGACAGACGCGAAGACTGCGATGAATCTCGCGTCGACTCAAACGTTCAATGGTATACCAAGAGGCATAAGACTTTGGCGGATAAACACTTGCTCGATCTCTACGGTAACTTGTCAAGCGGCCCTAGCCCATGACGTGCCCGAGGATCAGAGGCAGGGTGAAAAAGGACAGAAGCGTAGACACCATCACGCTTCCCGCCACCTCTTCCGGTCGGTTCCCATGGCGGGCGGCGAACAGGTAGGTCATCACCGCCACGGGCATGGAGGCCTCGACGACGACCACGCCGAAGGCGGTCCCCTCCAGACCCAGCAACGTCGCCACGCCCAGCCCGGTTGCAAAACCGATGCCCAGGCGCAACCCAGCCAAGAAGGTGGCGGTCCCAAGCGCGGAAACCTTCAGCTGCGCCAGGGATACCCCCAAGGCGAGCAGCATCAAGGGAATCGTCAGTCCGGCCAATAGCGCCATGGTGTTGGTGACGACCTCGGGAAGGTGGGTATCGGTCAGCAACAGGGTCAGGGCCGCGGCGATGGCCCAGACGGTCGGCGACCGCAGCACCCCGCGCGGCGACGCCTGCCCGGCGGCGAACTGGTTGCCGACGCTGAACAGAAGGACGGCGTGAACGATGAAATAGCCGACCGCCAGGGCCAGCCCTTCCTCACCGAAGGCGAACAGACACAGCGGAAACCCCATGTTGCCCGTATTGCCGAAGACGATGCTAGGCAGGAACGCCCGGATCGGCCGCCGGGTCGCCGTCAGGACCAGCCATCCGACGATGATGAAGATGGCGTGGTTCAGTACCCCGGCCAGGATCATGTCGGCCAGGGCGCCCTCCGACAGGCGGACCTTCAGCAGGGCATGGACCATCAAGACCGGCATGCCGACGGTGCCGACCAGGGCGGCCACGGCATTGGTATCGAAGGGACGCCCCGAGCGCGCCCACCAGAAGCCGATCCCGGCGATGGCGAAGACCGGGACGACCACGGGGAAAATGACGGCGAACATATGACCCTCCGGAGCAATGCCCGAAGGTAGCAGCGCCGTCGGCCAAGCCAAGAGGATTCATGCGGGGGATGGAAGGGGAGGGGCCGAACCGACCGCCGCCGCCGTCAGAACGGATTGAAGACGGTCCGACGTTCGCCGGGGGTCATGGAACGGTAGATCGCCTGGGCGTTTTCCTTGGCCCCGTCGACCCCCAGCCCATGGGCCCGCGAATAGAGGTCGAAGGCCGTCGCCAGATCGCGCCGCAGACCAACGCCGTTGGCGCTCATCCAGGCCAGAAGCTCGATGGCCTGCGGGTCCCCCTCCTCCGCCTTGCGGCGCACGGCCTCGACGGCGAAGGGGCTGGGCGTGCCGCCCGCGACCTCCGTCACCACCTCGACCCACGACATCTCGTGGCCCAGGTCGGTGGGCGCCAGGGGCCGCAGGGCCTTGGCCCGCGCGGCGGCCTCCTCGGGCGTCAGGGGCTTGCGTTCGGGATAGGGCACCCGGCCCCGATTGACCACGAAGGGCGGCAGGGAGCCTTCGTGCTCTTCCCTGAGGCTGCCCCGGAACACCTCGTCCAGGGTGCGACCAAACGCCCAAGCCTGGGCCGTCGGTGGCGGGACCAGGACGGCGAGAAGAAGGGTCACGCGAAGGGCGCGACGGCAAAAGTCTGAGGCTCGGGACACGGCCATGTCTGCTTCAGGGGTACGGGGTCAGGGGCACGGAACGGCGCCGCGGCGCCGCATGTCGACAGACCTACCTTGCCCCAGGCCGGTTACCAAAGGGTGAAGGGACGGGGTCGGGACGCCGGGGACGATTGACAGCCCCAGCGGGCGGCGCCACCCTTCCCCGGGACGCCCGCCCAAGGCGGCCGCGCCCTCCACCCCCGTCCCGTCACGCCCCTCTTTCTCTGGACGCTTCATGCCCCCGCCTTCCTCGACCCCCGGCGTGCCGCATGCCACCTGCCTGTGCCTGGATGGCGCCGGGGTGCTGCTGCGCGGACCGTCGGGCAGCGGCAAGTCCGACCTCGCCCTGCGCCTGATCGACGACGGACGGGCCAGGCTGGTCGGCGACGACTATTGCGACTACGCCGTCGCCGACGGCCACCTGATCGCCCGGCCCCGCGCCGCCCGCGCCGGATACCTGGAGGTGCGCGGCCTGGGCGTCTTGCGCCTGGACGACCATGCGCTGGCGCCCGAGACGGTGGTCCGTCTGGTCATCGACCTGACGCCCGGCGCGCCGCCCGACCGCCTGCCGCCCGGCGCGTGGGCGGACGTCCTGGGGGTGCGGCTGCGGCGGTTCCGCCTCGACCCCGGAGAACCTTCGGCGACGGCGAAGGTTCACCTTGCGGCGCGGCTGGCTTGCGGCACAATGTCCGCCCTGGACTGACCCAGCCTGGATGGCCTGACCATGGACCGCCACAGCCCCGAACCGCCGCCTCCGGTCTCCGCCGGACAGCCCGACGGCGTCAGCCGCGTGGTCGTCGTCACCGGCATGTCCGGGGCGGGCAAGACCACCGCCCTGAAGGCCTTCGAGGACATGGGCTTCGAAGCGGTGGACAACCTTCCCCTGCTGCTTCTTGGCGGGCTGATCGGCAGCGACGCGCCGCTGCGGCGCCCCATCGCCCTGGGGCTGGACGTGCGCACCCGCGACTTCGACGTGCCGCGCCTGCTGGATATGCTGGCCTCGCTGCGGGCCGGACAGGGCCTGTCCGTGGGCGTCGTCTATCTGGACGCCGACGACGACGTCCTGGCCCGCCGCTTCACCGAAACCCGGCGCCGCCATCCCATGGCGGGCGACCTGCCCGTGGCGGACGGCATCACGTTGGAGCGCCGCCTGCTCGGCGACCTGCGCGAGGCCGCCGATCTGGTGCTCGACACCAGCCGCCTGCCGGTCAGCGACCTGAAGGGCGTCCTGGAAGGCACCTTCGCCACCGCGCAGGGCGCGGGTATGAGCCTCTTCGTCACCTCCTTCGGATTCCGCAACGGCGTGCCGCGCGGCGCCGACCTGCTGTTCGACGTGCGCTTCCTGCGCAATCCCCACTACGTCGAGGCGCTGCGCCCGCTGACCGGACTCGACCCCGCCGTCGGCGCCTATGTCAGCGGCGATCCGGATTTCGCGCGCTTCCTGAGGGATCTGCAACGGCTGCTCACCCCGCTTCTGCCGCGCTACGAAGAGGAGGGGAAGAGCTACCTGACCCTTGCCGTCGGTTGCACTGGCGGCAAGCACCGCTCCGTCTATGTGGCGGAAAGACTCGCAAAATGGTTGGCGGATGGCGGACATCGCGTCATCGTACGCCATCGTGACGCGCCGCTGGGTGGACGCCGCGCGGCCCGCGCCGCGGACTCCACGTCCGGGGCGGCGTCACTGGACAGTTTGCCGACGGCACCGTCGGCGGGGACCTTGAGAGGGGAATCCTGATGATCGGCATGGTTCTGGTCACCCACGGCCGTCTCGCCGACGAGCTGATCGCCGCGCTGGAGCATGTGGTGGGTCCGCAAAAGGGGACGCTGGCGGTCTGCATCGGGCCGGACGACGACATGGAGAAACGACGCGCCGACATCCTCGACTGCGTGGCCAAGGCCGACGAAGGGGAAGGCGTGGTCCTGCTGACCGACATGTTCGGCGGCACGCCGTCCAACCTGGCGATTTCGATCATGGGCAAGGCCAATGTCGAGGTCATCGCCGGCGTCAACCTGCCCATGCTCATCAAGCTGGCCAGCGTGCGCGGCGACCAGCCCTTGAAGGCGGCGGTCGTCGCCGCCCAGGAAGCGGGCCGCAAGTACATCAACGTCGCCTCGAAACTGTTGTCCGAGAAGTAGGGTTCGGCGGCGAGGCCGCCCCCCCAGGCCACAAGCAAGAGCAAGACCGGAAGCGGAGGAACCAGCGGCATGGGCGCAGCCCGGATAGACGTTCCCGAGACCGAGACCGGCGACGGGCCGACCGCCCGCGACGCCGACGGACGGCTCCACCGAGACGCCACCATCCTCAATTCGCGCGGCCTGCACGCCCGCGCCACCGCCAAGTTCGTCGAGTTGGCCAAGACCTTCGACGCCGACATCCTGGTGTCGAACGGCGAGTTGGAGGTGACGGGCCTGTCCATCATGGGCCTGCTGATGCTCGGCGCCTCGCCCGGCAAGACCATCTCCCTGAGCGCCACCGGTCCGCAGGCCGAGGAGGCCCTGACCGCGCTGTGCGGGCTGATCGACGACAAATTCCATGAAGACTGACCGTCCCGACGCCAAGACGGGGAAGGAACGCGTTTTCGAAGGCCTGGCGGTCGGTCCCGGGGTGGCCGTCGGTCAGGCGTTCCTGCACGACGCCGCCATGGTGCGCGCGCCGCGCTACCGCGTTCCCCAGGCCCGGGTGGAGTCGGAGCGCCGCCGCTTCGCCCAGGCCGTCCACGCGGCCTCGCGCCAGATGGACCGCCTGCACGCCAAGGCGCGCCGCCTGCCCGCGGCGGCGGGCGAGGAATTGGGCTACCTTCTGGACGCCTACCGGCAGATGCTCAAGGGATCGCGCCTGATCCGGGGCGTCGACCGCCGCATCGCCGAACAGCAGATCAACGCCGAGGACGCCGTCTGCCGGGAAATCAGCGATCTCGTGGACGCCTTTTCGGCCATGGACGACGCCTATCTGGCCGGACGCGTGGCCGACGTGCGCGATGTCGGGCAACGCCTGATCCGCAATCTGACCAAGGCCGTCAGCCAGCCCTTCGACGACCTGCCGCGCAACGCGGTCATCATCAGCCAGGACCTGACCCCGGCGGACACGGCGTTGCTCGACCCGGCGCGCGTCGCCGGTTTCGCCACCGAGTCCGGCGGCGCCGAGAGCCATACCGCCATCATGGCCCGTTCCCTGGGCCTTCCGGCGGTGCTCGCCGTGCCCGAACTGGTGGCCGCCGCCGCCAACGGCGCGCCGGTCATCGTCGACGGGTCGCGAGGGCGGGTGATCCTCGACCCCACCGCCGCCACCCTGAGCGACTACCGCAAGCGGCGGGCCGACTTCCTGCGCCAGCGCCGCGCCCTCAGCCGCCTGCGCGAGGTTCCCGCCGTGACCACCGACGGCGCCCCCGTCGGGCTTCTGGCCAATATCGAACTGCCGACGGAAATCGACGCCGTCCTCGACTCCGGGGCCGAGGGGATCGGCCTGTTCCGCACCGAATTCCTGTTCATGAACCGCCAGGACTGGCCCGGCGAGGACGAGCAATACGCCGCCTTCCGCACGGTGGTCGAGCGCATGGGCGGGCGGCCCGTCACCATCCGCACCCTGGACGCGGGCGGCGACAAGCTGACCACGGCCCACGGCGGGTCCATGCCGGACAATCCGGCGCTCGGCCTGCGCGCGGTCCGCTTCCTGCTGTCCCGCCCCGACGTCCTGGAGGCCCAGTTGGCGGCCATCCTGCGGGCGGCGGCGCTCGGGCCGGTGCGGGTGCTGGTGCCGATGGTGACGACGGTCGAGGAAATCGCCTCCGTCCGCGCCGCCCTGGAGCGCGTCCACCGCCGCCTGCGCCGCCAGAAGGTGCCGGTCGCCAAGACGGTGCCGCCGATCGGCGTGATGATCGAGGTTCCCGGCGCCGCGCTGGCCGCCGACTCCCTGGCCGGGGTGGCCGATTTCTTCTCCATCGGCACCAACGACCTGACCCAATACACCCTGGCCATCGATCGCGCCGACGAATCGGTGGCCCACCTCTACAATCCGCTGCATCCGGCGGTGCTGCGGCTGATCCATTTCGCCACCGGCGCGGCCCTGCGGTCGCGCATTCCCGTTTCCCTGTGCGGCGAGATCGCCGGAGAGCCGCGCCTGACCGGCCTTCTGCTGGGCATGGGCATCCGCGAGCTGTCCATGGGCGCCTCCTCCATCCCGCGGGTCAAGCAGCGGGTGCGGCGCATCGCCGTTACCGACTCGGAAGTTCACGCGCGCGCGGTCATGAGCGAGTTCGATCCGGGCCGCATCGACTCCCTGCTCGGCGCTTTCGGCTGACGCGGCGGTGCGATCGGCACAAGCGTCCCGGTTGAATGGCGTCACCGGACATTAACAAAACGCGGATCAGATTTGTGTCTCCTTGGCCACCTGTGGCACAATGGGCGAATGATCGTGTATTTGCGCGCCCTCCGGGGATCTCCCTAGACGCGGAAAGGGCGCTGTTCGGATCGGGCCGGAGACGAGTTTTGCTCATTCAGTGGAATGATGCCTGGCGGGTGGGGAACGCCGCCATCGACTATGATCACCAGATGCTGGTCAACATCACCAACCAGCTTTGGGACCTGAAGCAGCAGCCGCGCGTCGACACCGCCGACGTCAGCCGCATCCTGGGTCAGTTGGTGGAGTACGTGAAGCGCCACTTCCGGCGCGAGGAGGACATCTTCATGGCCTCCGACTACCCGCTGAAGGCCTCCCACAAGGCCATGCACGTGGAACTGACCAAGGTGGTGGAAGACATCGCCAAGGTCTACGCCCGCGACCCCGACCTGTTGAACCTGGACGAAGTCATGGACTTCCTGAAGCGCTGGCTGATGGACCATATCGTCAAGCACGACATGGGCTACAAGGACTTCATCCAGACGGACGCCAAGCACCGCCCGGCCGCCTGACCCACCGTCACGGCGACGGCGACGGGTCGCCGCCCGCTCCGTCCGGCGCGGCCAGAAGCCGTCGCGTCTCGTCGCGCAGCACCGGCAGGACCTCGGCCTCGAACCAGGGATTGCGCTTCAGCCAGGCGGTATTGCGCCAGGACGGATGCGGCAGCGGCAGGAAGCCCAGCGGCAGGGTCTTCCGCCAGGCCGCCACGGTGGCCGTCATCGACCCCTCGCGGGCGTCGCCAAGATACCATTTCTGGGCGTATTGGCCGATCAGCAGGGTCAGGCGCACCGACGGCAGGGCGCGTCGCAAGGGCGCCTGCCAGAGCGGCGCGCATTCGGGACGCGGCGGTCGGTCGCCGCCGCGCGGGTCCCGCCCCGGATAGCACAGGCCCATGGGGACGATGGCGATCCGCGATTCGTCGTAGAAAAGGTCCCGATCCACATCCAGCCACCGCCGCAGCCGATCGCCGGACGCGTCGTTCCAGGGAATGCCGGTCTCATGCACCTTGGTCCCCGGAGCCTGACCGACGATCAGCAGGCGCGCCGTCACGGCGGCCCGCGCCACCGGACGCGGCCCCAGCGGCAAATGGGCCTCGCACACCCGGCAGGCCCGGACACGGGCGAGCAACGCCTCCAGCGACTCGTCGTCGCGGGGCGCGGCACCGGGCGCGGCCTGGGGATTGCGTGACGGCGTATGGATCATGGACCGCGAACCGGACGGCGGGCGACCGTCAGATCCCCTCGCGCAGGAGTCCATCGACGAAGGTCGGCACCACCTCGGTCGCCGGTCCGTAGAGGGCGCGGTCGAACAAGGTGGCGCCCTGGCTCGGCTCCAGGTTCAGCTCCACCGTGTCGGCGCGACCGGCGGCCATGACCTGCTGGACGAACCCGGCGGCGGGATAGACGTTGCCCGAGGTGCCGATGGAAACGAACAGGCCGCAGCCCTCCAGGGCGTCGAAGATGCGCTCCATCTCCAACGGCAGTTCGCCGAACCACACCACATGTGGCCGCAGGCCGCCCGCGCGGCCGCAGCTTGGGCAAGGCTCGGCCACCGACACATCCGTGGTCCAGGGCAGAACCGCCCCGCAACGATCGCAACGCACCTTGTTCAATTCGCCGTGCATGTGCAGGACATGGCGGGCGCCGCCGCGTTCGTGCAGGTCGTCGATGTTCTGGGT
>CAZFRK010000033.1:0-2836 GCA_964521375.1 uncultured Rhodobacterales bacterium | reverse complement strand
TGTGCAGGACATGGCGGGCGCCGCCGCGTTCGTGCAGGTCGTCGATGTTCTGGGTCACGATCAGCACCTCGCCCGGCCACTCCCGTTCCAGCCGGGCCAGCGCCTCGTGGGCGGCGTTGGGGCGGATGTCGGCGTCACCCAACTGGCGGCGCCGGTCGTTGTAGAAGCGGTGGACCATCTCCGGGTTCCGCTTGAAGCCTTCGGGTGTCGCCACGTCCTCCAGGCGGACCTGGGACCAGATGCCTCCCGCGCAACGGAAGGTGTCGAGCCCCGATTCCTTGGATATTCCGGCACCGGTCAGAACAACGATGGACTCGGCGGGCATGGGACGGCTCCTTGGAAAACGGAGAGGAAGGGAAGAAACAAGGCGAGGGTGGGCGAGCGAGCGGAACGGCAGGCGAACGACGGGTCCGATGGGCGGCGGGGCGGGCGCGACATGGCGAAGACGCCCGGGTCATGGTACCCATGACCAAGAGCGAACGCCATGTGAGGAAACGCGCCATGCTCCGCAAGGACCGCACCATCCGGGTGCTGTTCGTCTGTACCGGGAACATCTGCCGCTCGCCGACCGCCGAAGGCGTGTTCCGCGCCTTGGCCAAGGCGGCGGGCCTGGACGGACGCGTCGAGGTCGATTCGGCGGGCACCGGCGGATGGCACGTCGGCGAACCGCCCGACGCCCGCTCCCAGGAGGCGGCGGCCCATCGCGGCATCGACCTGTCGGACCTACGCGCCCGGCAGGTGGCGCCGGGCGATTTCGCCGCCTTCGACTATGTGGTCGCCCTCGATCGCGGCCACCTACAGGCCCTGCGCCGCATGGCCCCGCCGGACCATCTGGACCGCCTGCACCTGTTCCTGAACCATGCCCGCGACCTGGACCTGGAGGACGTGCCCGACCCCTATTACGGCGGCGCCAACGGCTTCGACCACGTCCTGGATCTGGTGGAGGCCGGATGCCGGGGCTTGCTGGCCCATATCCACGCCCACGACCTGGCCGACGGTTGAGCGGGGCGGACGGCATGGACCCCTCCCGTCTGGCCGCGCGCCTGGGCCGTCCGGTCGCCGCCGCCCGCCCCCTGTCCGGCGGCTGCGTCGCCGATGTCCTGGCCGTCGACCTGACGGACGGACGGCGACTGGTGGTCAAGGTGGGCGCGGCGGGCGACCGCCTGGACCTGGAAGGCTGGATGCTGGGCGTCCTGGCCGACCGCGGCGGCCTGCCGGTGCCCGCCGTCCATCTGGCCGAGGACGACCTTCTGGTCATGGACCGCCTAGAGGCGGGCGGGCCGCTGGACGGCGCGGCGACCCAGGAGCGGCTCGCCGACCTCGTCGCCGGACTGCATGGGGTGACGGCGGGTCGATTCGGCCTGGAGCGCGACACCGTGATCGGCGGCCTACCGCAACCCAACCCCTGGGACGACGACTGGCCGACCTTCTTCGGCGACCATCGCCTGCTTCACATGGCCCGTCTGGCGCTGGAGGCCGGACGCCTGCCGGGCGGCCTCATGGACCGCCTGACCGCGCTGCGGACCCGGCTGCCCGACATCCTGCCGGGGGACGAGACGCCCCGCCTCCTGCACGGCGACCTGTGGAGCGGCAATATCCTGGCCGCCGCCGACGGGCGCCTGACGGGGTTCATCGACCCGGCGGTCTACCTGGGCGCCGCCGAGGTCGAGCTGGCCTTCACCACGCTGTTCGGCCCCGGCGGCGACCGCTTCTTCGCCCGCTACCAGGAGCACCGCCCCCTGGCGCCGGGTTTCTTCGAGGAGCGCCGGGACCTCTACCTTCTCTACCCCCTTCTGGTCCATGTCCGCCTGTTCGGCGGATCCTACGTGGACGCCGTCGAACGGACCCTGGCGCGCCATGGCTTCTGAACAGTCCCCGCCGGGCGGTCACGGAAAAAGGAAGACGCGGCCCGGCGAAAATCTCGCCTTCCTGGTCGGCGCGACGCCGTCCAAGGACCTGAGCGCGGTCGGCGCCGCCTATCGCGCCGCCGTCCTACGCCACGGCCCGACGGCGGCGGGCGTCGGCTGGTCGTCGTCCCAGGCCCAAATGCTGCGCCTGCGGGTGCTGACGCGCATCCTGGACGACGACCCGGACGAGGCCGTCACCCTGGCCGACATCGGCTGCGGCTACGGCGCCCTGTGGCCGCTGGTCGCCGAGCGTCGGGCGCCACGCGTCGCCGCCTACACCGGCTACGACATCGTACCGCGCATGGTGTCCCTGGCCCGCGCCGCCCACGGCGCCGACCCGCGCGCGCGGTTCCAGCTCGGCGAGGCGCCGGAGGGACCCGTGGACTACGCGCTGGTCTCGGGGACCTACAATTTCCGCGACCGGATGCCGGTCGCCGACTGGCGCGCCCGGGTCGAACGGGCCTTGGCCGAGGTCGCCGCCCACTGCCGCAAGGGCCTGGCGGTCAACTTCCTGCACCGGCGAGGCGGGCGCGACCTGCGGCACATGTACTACACCACCCCCGACGACTGGACGGAGACGGCGCGGTCCCTGGCGCGCGGCGGTACGGTGACGGTGGTGGACGATTACCTGCCCGACGACTTCAGCCTGCTGATCCGCTTCGGACCCTGACGGCCATGGACCGGATCGGACGGCGGTCGCCGTCAGGCGGAGGCTTCGGACCGCCAGCCGTTCTCCATGGCGATGCGCACGGCCTGGCTGCGGTTGGCGGCGCCCAGCTTGCGGTAGATGTTGCGGGTCTGGACCTTGATGGTCACTTCCTGAAGATCCAGGGCGCGGGCGATTTCCTTGTTGGTCCGCCCATCCACCACCATCCCCAGGATGGTGCGCTCGCGTTCTTCCAGACGGCTGAGGGGATTGTCCTCGGCGT
>CAZFRK010000032.1:0-15751 GCA_964521375.1 uncultured Rhodobacterales bacterium | reverse complement strand
AGGTAATGGGCCACGGCCTGGGCACGGTTGGAAACCCCAAGCTTGTCGTAAAGGTTCTTCAGGTGGAACTTCACCGTGTTCAGGCTGATGTCCAACTTGGCGGCGATCTGCGCGTTGGTCAGCCCCCCGGCCAGGGCGGCCAGCAATTCCCGTTCACGCGGCGTCAGTCCGGCGAAGGGATCGGAGGCCAACTGGCTGACATCGACGAAGGGGAACATCATGCGCCCGTCGGCGACGGCGGCGACCGTTTCCAGAAGCTGCGCCGGGGGATCGGACTTGGAGCAAAAGCCCGCCGCGCCCAGCGCCATGGCGACCCGCGGCACGTCGGGATTGGCGCTGCCCGTATAGACGATGACGCGCGGCGCCCCCGCTTTGCCCTGCAGGGCCTGCAACACGCCACGCCCATCCATGTAGGGCATGTCCCAGCCGATGATGCCGACATCGAAGGCCAGCCGCTCGACGGCGGACAGGAAGCGTTCGCCGTCCGGGGTCGTGGCGACCAGCGTGAACCGCTCGTCGGCGGCGAACAGCTTGATGAGGCTGCTCATCAGCAGCGGATTCTTTTCGGCGATGACGATTTCGATGGGACGGCGGCGCTTGGCGGCGGTCGCCTCCTGGCCCTGATCGGAGGTTTCTTCTGACATTCTGTTCCCTACGGAACCGCTTTCCTTCGAAGCCCCCCTCCGAAAGCGCGGCCCTTTCCCTGACAGTTGGTTCAGTTGAGGATCAGTAAGCCTGGAATTCGTGGGGATAGCAAGAGAAACGGGTAGGGGTTCCCCCACCCGAGAGACAAGTAACAGCAAAATATTAGATCTTTTTTATATACCGCAATGCACAATGGACTCGCCCTTTCCCTTTCACCCAAGGGGGAAAGACGTGCCCTGCCCGTCCGGAGGGTTGCACTGCACCTTCGGGTGGGAAAGACGGTGAGGTGACGCGATACAGGGCGAGGCGGGGCGGGGCGGAACGCCGTCGACTCACACCAGCGGCGACAGGGCTGGTTGGTAGAACTGGAAATTCGCCTTGCCCTGATCCTTGGCGTGATACATGGCCGCGTCGGCGTTGCGCAGGATGTCCTCGGCCGTGTCGCCGTCCCTGGGCAGGAGGGCGATGCCGATGGAGGCCGAAACCCGTCCCTGGCGCGGCGCGCCGCCGTCCCCGGACAAGTCGAAGGGCACGGTCAGGCTTTCGATGATGCGCCGGGCGACCCGCGCCGCCCCCTCCGCGCCGTCCAGGTTGGTCATGATGACCGTGAATTCGTCGCCGCCCAGCCGCGCCACGGTATCGGTTTCCCGAACGCACTCCTTGAGGCGTGACGCCGCCCCCTTGAGCAGGAGGTCGCCCGCCTCGTGGCCCAGGGTGTCGTTGATCGCCTTGAAGCCGTCCAGGTCGATGAACATCAGGCCCAGCATGGTGCCGCCGCGACGCGCCGCCGCCACCCCCTGCTCCAGCCGGTCGTGGAACAGCATACGGTTGGGCAGGCGGGTCAATTGATCGTAGTTGGCCTGGAACCGGATGCGGTCCTCGTCCTCCTTGCGCTGGGTGATGTCGCTGACGATCAGCACCAGGGCACGCAGGCCGCCGGACTTGTCGGGCACCACCGATCCAACCAGCCGCGCCGCGTAGCGCGCCCCGTCGCCGCGCTGGCACCAGACCTCGCGCTCGGCGTGGCCCTGGCTCGCCAACTCCTCCCGCATGCTCCGCCACTCCGCGACGTCGTGGGAGAACAGCAGGGTCTCGACGGACGCCCCCATGGACGCCCGCGGCGCGTGACCGGTGATCTCCGCCCAG
Source organism: uncultured Rhodobacterales bacterium (assembly GCA_964521375.1). Classification (GTDB taxonomy): domain Bacteria; phylum Pseudomonadota; class Alphaproteobacteria; order Rhodospirillales; family Rhodospirillaceae; genus CAZFRK01. Next base: position 13,960 of record CAZFRK010000032.1, on the reverse strand, counting down.
GACGGATTGACCATGCTGATCCGGCCATCGGGACTACAAACGACGATGCCCTCGGCGGTCGTCTCGAAGACGGCGGCGGCGACGGTCAGCCGTTCCTCGGCGGCCTTGCGCTCGCTGACGTCGCGCAGGACGACCACGGCGCCGGTACGTTCCCCCTCGTCCTCGATCGGGCTGGAGGCATATTCGGTGGCGAAGGGCGAGCCATCCCGCCGCATGAGGATCAGCTCGGTCCGGTCATGGAAGACGCCGCGCCGCAAGGCCGCGCGCACCGGCACCCCGCGCCCGCGCCGCCGCCCGTCACCGTACCGGAAGACCTCTTCCGCCTTGAGGCCGATCAGGGTGGCGTCCCCCCAGCCCAATGTCTCCGCCGCCGCCGGGTTGGCGAAGGTGATGACCCCGTCCAGGTCGAGGCCGACGATGCCGTCCCCGGCGGACTCCAGGATGCCGCGCGTCTGGTGGCTGAGGCGGCGCAACTCGCGCGTCCGCTCCTCGACCCGCTGTTCCAGGTCCGCCTTGTAGCGCCGCTCCACGGCCTCGGCCCGCTTGCGGTCGGTGATGTCGCGGATGACGCCGGTGAAGAGGAGCGTCTTGCCCTGACGCAATTCCGAAACCATCAGTTCCAGCGGGAAGGTCGTGCCGTCGGCCCGTCGCCCCTCCAGTTCGCGTCCGACATCGATCACCCCCCGGCGCCGACGCCCCGGTTCCAGGTACTCCTCGATGTAGCTGTCGTGCAAGGCGGCGTCGGGACCGGGAATGAGGATGGCGAGGTTCTGCCCCACCGCGTCCTTGGCCGACAGACCGAAAATGCGTTCCGCCGCCTTGTTGAAGGACTGGATGACGCCGCGCGTGTCCGAGGTCACGATGCCCTCGGCGACGGTGTCCAGAATTCCTTGCAGGCGGGCTTCGCGTTCGCGGATCGCCTCGGCGGACCGCAGGCGGGCGCCGATATCGCGCGCCTCGATCATGAAGGCCCCGGCGCCGTGGCGCAGGGCGGCGACCCGTATCTCGACGTCGATGGCCTCGCCGTCGCGGTCGATGAACTTGATCGGCACCAACCCCGGCTCGTCGGCCAGGGCGTCCAGCCCCAGATCCAGGACCCCGTGATAGTCGGGATGCACGAATTCGCGCACCGACCGACCGGCCAAGCCATCCTCCTCCCCCGCGCGGCCCAACATGAGCAGACCCGAGCGGTTGAGCAGATCCACCGTGCCGTCGACGCGGACCAGACACATGAAGTCGAGCGCCTGATCGACCAGGGCGCGGTAGCGTTTCTCGCTATCCAGGGCATCCTTGACCGCCCGCAGGCGGTCCGTCACGTCGCGGGCGTGCAGAACGACGAAGCCGTCGTCGTTCCCCTCCCTCGGCCCGTGGCCCCCCACCCCCATCGCCCCGATCGACAGGTCAAGGCCGAAGCCGCCGACGGCATCCGGCGGCAGGCGGCGGGCGCGGACCTCGGCCTCCACCTCGCTACCGTCGGCGCGCAGGAACATAAGCGGCACCGACTCGTCCTCGGTCAGCACCGACAGGCCGCCTTCGATGATCGGTCGATAGTCGGGCTGGACCACATCGGCGAGCGGACGCCCGACAAGCTCGTCCCGCCGGGTCAGGCCCAGCATCCGCAGACCGCCGGCGTTCACATAGAGCACCCGCCCGCGACGGCACAGGCAGAGGCATTCCGGGATCAGCTCGGCGAACTGAACCCCGACGTCACTTCCGCTGCCGGCCATTTCCATTTGCGTGGCGACCCCCAAACGCCCGGGCCCTCGCGTCCCGACGCCTTCCCAAGGCATGGATGTCCCGCATCCCGAGGGCGAATCATAGCGCGCTTTTCCCCGTCATAAAAGCCACACGGAGTGCCGGGACGGCGGAGAGGCGGCGCCGGGACGCGTCGCGCAAGGCGATTTGGCGGGCGGCAGGCTCTGTTCCGCCCCGAAAACGCCGCAAAAGTCTCCTTGCATTCGACCGTCCGGTTGCGCAGGGTCGGGACACGGGTCTTCGCGATCACTCCAGAGAGGTCACACCTTGCGTAAGCTTACCGCCGCCTTCGCCGTCCTTCTCGCCGCCGCCTGTCTCACCGCCCCCGCTCAGGCGCAGGGCCTGCAGGCCGGTCAGACCTTCGGCGACTGGGCCGTGCAGTGCCCGCGGGACGCCCAGCCCAACAGCTGCGTCGTGTCTCAGCTGATCTCCAACCAGCAGAACAACCAGCCGGTCCTCCAGGCGTCCATCCGCAAGGTCATGGAGCAGGGAAAGGCCTCCCTGCAACTGCGCCTGACCGGCCCCCTGGGCGTCATCCTGCCGCCCGGCGTGGCCGTCCAGATCGACGACAACCAGGCCCACCGCGTGCCCTTCATGCAGTGCACGCAACAGGGCTGCTATACCGTCATCACCCTAAGCGACCAGGACATCGGCCAGTTGAAGGCCGGTCAGGTCATGAAGGTCGGCATGACGCCGCCCGGCGGGCAGATGGAGGGCATTCCCGTCTCGCTGAACGGCATCACCGCCGCCCTGAACGCCCTGCGAAACTAGGCGTCGGGGACCGACCATGGCCATGACGCGCCCCGACGAGCGTCGGCCCGGTCGATCCGCCCTCGCTCTGGGCCGCGCGCTTGTCCTGGCTGGACTCGTTCTGCCGACCGCCTGCTCCAGTCCCCCCGCCCAGGCCGACGGCGCGCCGCCGCCGGTCACCAGTTCACCGCTGTACCGGGACGGCGGCCCCTGGCAAGGTCCCGGCGCCCCGGTCACCGTTCTGGCGGCGCGGGTCTTGACCGGACGTGTTCCTCAGTTCGGCGGCTGGTCGGGCCTTGGCGTGATGCCCGGCCCGCGCGGCGAGCGGTCCCGGCTGTACGCCGTCTCCGACCGCGGCTATTGGCTGCGCGCCACCTTCGACGAGGCGGGCGGCGCCCTGGACAAGGCCGTCCTGGGACGCCTCGCCGGACCGGACGGCATGCCCCTTCTGGACAACGACCAACGGGACGCCGAGGAGTTGGTCCTGCTGCCCGATGGCGGCGCCATCGTCTCCTTCGAGCGCGACCACCGCCTGTGGCTCTATCCGCCGACGGCCCCGGACGCCGACGACATCGCCTTCGACGCCGCGCCGCTGGCCCTGCCCCGACCGCCCGGCCTGGACACGGCGCCCCGCAATGGCGGCATGGAAGCCGTCGCGCTGCTTCCCGACGGCGCCCTGGCGGTGCTGATCGAAGGTGACGACGGCGCCTCGGTCGCCCAGGGCTGGATTGGTCGCCCCGACAGGCCATGGGCACAGGTGGTCGCCCGGCGGAAAGCTCCCGCCATCGCTTGGCGCGGCTTCACCCTGGCCCTGCCCGATCCCGCCTTCCGCCCGACCGGCGCGGCCTCGGACGGTCGTTGGCTCTATGTGATGGAGCGCGCCTTTTCCATGCCGCTCGGCTTTCGGGACCGCCTGCGCCGGCTGCCGCTGGAGGCGCTGGATAGGCCGGAGACCGCCACGGCGACGGTCGCGCCCCTGTCCGCCGAGACGGTCGTCTCGCTGGCGACCCCGCCGGTGGCCGACAACTTCGAGGCCGTGACCGCCCGGCGGATCGGCGACGAAACGCTGATCCACCTTATGACGGATGACAACTTCAACGGCCTTCAACGGACACTGCTTCTAAGCCTGTCCGTGCCGTGATCGCCCCGGCGCCATCCAACGGGTGACCTAGACCATAAGACCTATTTGCCCGCGCTTGACGTAGGACGCCCTCCGGGCTTTCCTGAAACGCGCATCGACGCCCGTCCCGACAACCCCGGACGCGCAAGCGATGTCCGCCACGATGGGGACCGGACATGAAATTCCTGGTTGTAGACGACCATCCTTTGGTGCGGCGCGCCATGGGGCTCACGCTGGACCATGTCGCTTCCGACCCGATGGTCCTGGAAGCGGAGTCCGTCGCCTCGGCCTTGACCATCCTGGCCGCGCACGACGACATCTCGCTGGTCCTGCTGGACCTGTTCATGCCGGGCAGCAACGGCCTGGACGGCATCGACCGCATTCGCGACGCCTGCACGGCGCCCCTGGCGGTCATTTCCGCCGACGAGGACCCGCAGACGGCCATCGACGCCCTGGCGCGCGGGGCCTCGGGCTTCCTGCCCAAGTCGCTTAACGAGGACGTGATGCGGGCGGCCATCGGTCTCATCCTGGCGGGTGGCGTCTATGTTCCGCCCCAGGTGACCCAAGCCACCTCCCGGCCGAACGGCGCGGGCGGGTTCGGCGGCGGAAACGGAAGCGCCACGCGCGCTGGCGGGGCGACGAACCGGTCGGGCGTCGGCGGCGACAGCCTGACCCCTCGTCAGCGCGAAGTCCTGGACCTGGTGGTCGAAGGCATGTCGAACCGGGAAATCGCCGAACGGCTGGAGCTGGCCGAGGCGACGGTCAAGGTGCACATCACCGCCATCCTGCGGGCCTATGGGGTGAACAGCCGAGCCAAGGCCATCAGCGCCGCGCGGCGCGAAGCCGAAGCCCCCTAGGCCCAACCCTCCCGCGGAAACAGGGTTACCGGGGTTCACCGCGCTCCGACGCGCGATGCCCCGGCGAACGGCGGACGAGCAAACGATGGACGGGCGAAAGCCCCAAACAACGAACGGCCCCGACGGGGCCGTTTCGTCCGTGGAAGGACCGCGAGCGCGGCCTCCCGCCGACCAGAGACGTCAGTTCTTGTGACGGAACTTGATACGGCCCTTGGTCAGGTCGTAGGGGGTCATTTCCACGTCGACGCGATCACCGACGCTGACGCGGATGCGGAACTTGCGCATTTTGCCCGCGGTATGGGCAAGGATCTCATGATCGTTTTCCAGCTTCACGCGGAACATCGCGTTGGGCAGCTTTTCGACGACCGTGCCGTTGAAGTCGATGGTTTCTTCCTTCGCCATGGTCTTCTCCCTGGCTGTTGGCGCACCGCACGGCGGCACCTCGCCGTCGACGCGCGAAAAAGGACACCTGCTCGCCGACCTGACAGGCGGGCGAACGCCAAGTGCCGTTTCGGAGATGGTCACCGCGCGTCGGCCCACCGGGGCCCGTCGGCGGAATGCCCCCGCGCGGGCCGTCCGTTCATGGGACGGAGCCTATCCCTGACAGGGACCGGGGCCACCGAGGCGGCGATCGCGTCCTCGACGCGACTAAACATAAGGCGCGCCAAACGCGCCGCGATGGCGACACGTTTATCCCAACAGGTGCAAAAGGTCAACCAGAGGGCCAATGCCGAGACGTCATGGCAGGGCGACGACCAGCGCGCCCCGCGCCCGGCCAGGACGCCGCCCCGGGGGCCGCCCCGGGGGCCGAGGGTCCGCGGAACGGGTCCGGAAACGCGAAAGGCCCCCGACGACGCGGGGGCCTTCCGTGTCAGGTCCGGGTAGCCTGCTTACTGCAGCGCGTCCTTCAGGCCCTTGCCGGCCTTGAACTTCGGCTGCTTCGAAGCGGCGATCTGGATCGCCTCGCCGGTGCGCGGGTTCTTGCCGGTGCGAGCGGCGCGCTCGCTGACGGCGAAGGTGCCGAAGCCAACCAGACGCACTTCGTCGCCCTTCTTCAGAGCGCCGGTGATGGCGTCGAACAGGGCGTCCACGGCCTTGGCGGCATCAGCCTTGGTCAGACCGGCGTCAGCGGCGACGGCGTCGACGAGATCGCTCTTATTCATGCTCTAGCTCTCCTTGGTCACTTCAGTTCGATAAGTCGAAATGAACGAACTCTATGATGGGCATCCCGGGCCGCGGCGCAGGTCACTGCCTTGCGCGCTCTCCCCCGTCGAGGAGAAAGCCCGGCAAGCGCCGCAGTGTCAACCGCTAACCGCGCTGGAACAAGAGATTCCGGGCGTCTCGCGGCGTTTTTGTGCCTTGACTATGGCCTAAGTCCGGACCTCCCCCGGCGAGACGGCACCTATGGCCGAGATCGGTCGCGTCCCATACGAATTTATCCAGCGACCACGCCGACCGGCACTCCCTCGTTCCAGGGAAAACGACCGGTCCAGGCACTTTCTGCCAGCCGACGGGCAGCTTTTTCCTAGCAGCATCCGACGGAGCCGCCCCTCTTCCCTCCTCAGAGCTTCGGAAAACCCCGGAAAACCAAACCCCTAGGAGCCATTCGCGAAACTGGCCCGCGTCGTGCAACACGGCGAGCGGGCCATTGGGTCCAGACGACTGAACAGGATCGCGACCATGGACATTTCGAGCGCCACCAAGACGACCACGCAGCAGGGACAAAGCGGACAGACGACCCAGACGTCGTCTCTGCCCGGAGCCACCGGCTTCTCGGAGTTCCTTGATCTGGCCGCCAGCACGGCGACCATGTCCGACCCCACGCTGCAGATGACCAGCGCCCTGGTGCGGTCAATGGAAGCCGCCCGGTCGACCCGCGCCGAGCGCGACGAGCGCGCCGCCGACAAGCCCGACACCCAGGCCGCGCCCTCCGAGGACGTGGCCGAGGACGTGCCGGTCGAGGACAAAGTGGACGACGCCGAGGCGCCGAGGGACGCCCAGGCCGACGATCAGGGCGCCGACGACGACGATGACACGCCGGTCACCGACACCGCCGCCAAGGCCGGAGACGGCGACCAGCAGGCCGCCGCCGCCCAGGCCACCCCCACCGCCGACGTGCCCGCGGCGTCCGAGACAGCCGCCGGCGAACCGGACGCCGCCGCCGAGACCCCCGCCGAGGCCGTCGCCGAGACGGACGGCACGGAGGTCCAGGCCGATTCCGGCGCCCCCACCGACCAGACCGCCGCCGAGCACCCCGACGCCGTCACCGCCCAGGCCGCCGCCACCCAGACCACCCAGGCCGCGCCGACGACGACCGGCAAGACCGCCTCCGAGACCGCCGGAGTCGACAAGATCGCCGCCTCCGCCGCCAAGGCCGCCGAGAGCGACACCTCGGCGACGGCGCTGCGCACGGGCCTGGATCAGGCCAAGCCCCAGGCGAGCGACAAGCCCGCCGCCGACGGATCTCAGGCGCGGACCGCCCAGGCCCAGGCCACCCAGACGCAGACCCAGGCCGCGCCGTCGCAAGCCCAGGCGCAGGCTCAGCCGGGCAAGGCGACGAACGAGGCCGCCACCGCGCGGGCCGCCGCCACCCAGGCGCAGGCCGACGGCATCTCCGAAAAGATCGGCGAGGCCGGCAAGGACACCACCGTTCGCGTCCAGGTGACGGCCCAGGTGCAGGCCGCCGCCCAGGCCAAGCCACAGCAGGGCCAGGCCCAGCCGATGGATGCCCAGCCGGACGGCGCCGCCGCCCGCGCCGCCGCCGCGCAGAACGCGGCCTACTATTCGGGGTCGCAGGGCAACGGGGCCAACGGCCAGCAGAATCAGTCGCTGGGCCAGCAGACGGCACAGCACATGGCCGACGCCAACGCCGCCCAGGCCAATACCGCCGCTCAGGCCCAGCAGGCACCCCAGCAGACCACCTTCCAGGCGCAGGTCAAGGCCGCCCAGGGTCAGCAGGCCGCCGCCGTCGAAGGCGGCGCCAAGGGCGCCGCGCCGCAACCGGCGCAGTCGGCCCCGACCTCCACCGGCACGGCGTCGACCACCACCTCCGGCGCCGCCCCGCAGGGCGAAGCCGCCCAGGTCTCGCAACAACAGTCGGCGCAGCAGTCGCAGCAGGCCGCCAAGACCCATCAGCCGCAGCAGCCGCAGCAGCCGCAGCGTCAATCGGCCACCCAAACCGCCGTGGCCGAACAGGTCAAGGTGAAGATCGCCCAGAACATCAACGGCGGCTCCGACCGCATCAGCATCCAGTTGAAGCCCGCCGACCTGGGCCGCGTGGACGTTCAGCTTCACATGCATGACGGACGGGTCAACGCCCACGTGATCGCCGACAGCCGCGACACCCTGGACATGCTGAAGGCCGACAGCCGGGGCCTGGAACAGGCGCTGAAGGACGCCGGACTGCAAGCCAATTCCGACAGCCTCAGCTTCTCGCTGCGCGGGGAGCAGCAGACCGCCCAGAACGGCGGCCAGCGCGGCCAGGGCCGGGGCGGCGCCAACGGTCCCTACGGCGACGTCGCCCAAACCCTCGACAGCGATCTGGCGCCGCCGGATCTCGACACCATGCGCTCCCGTTCCGCCGCCGCGCGCGGTGGCGTCGACGTGCGCGTCTAACGGTCGGCAACAGGAGAACCCCAATGCCCTCAGTCGCGTCCTCCGCCAACGACCAGGCCCTCTACAGCCAGCTCGCGGCGACCAACGGCGGAACCAGCAGTTCCAGCCGGAACAAGCTGGCCAAGGACATGAACACGTTCCTGACGTTGCTGACCTCGCAGCTCAAGAACCAGGACCCCCTGTCGCCCATGGACTCCACCGAGTTCACCAACCAGTTGGTGCAGTTCGCCCAGGTCGAACAGCAGATCAGTTACAACGAAAAGCTCGACAACATGATCTCGCTGACCCAGGGCAGCCAGGCGGCGACGGCGGTCCAGTACATCGGCCTGAACGTCGAGGCGGAAAGCAGCAGGGTGCCCTTGCAGGACGGCCACGCGCGCTTCGCCTACGGCCTGAGCGAGGACGCCAAGTCGGTCGGCATCATGATCCAGGATTCCACCGGGAAGACCGTTTACACCGAGGCGGGTAAGATCAAAGCCGGGGTGCACGAGTTCGAATGGGACGGCAAGGACGCCGACGGCAACCAGTTGGAAGACGGCACCTACACCATTTCGCTGACCGCCTTGGACAAGGACGGAGCCTCCATCGACACCTGGACGACGGTCTTCGGAACCATCACCGGCGTCACCACCATCGACGGCGAGACGGTCCTGACCATGGGCAAGATCGGCGTCACCCTGGACAACATCCTGTCGGTCACGCCGCCCGACGTGAAGGCCGAGCCGACCGCCAGCGATCCGTCCGACCCATCTGACCCGTCCGACCCGTCCGACCCGTCCGACCCATCTGACCCGTCCGACCCGGACGACGGAACGGGCACCGATACGGGGTCGGATACCGGAACCGATGACACCACCACCGATGAACAGACGACCGCCTAAAGGCGGCACCCGCCGCGACGGGCCGACGGCCCCCGGCGTCAACGCGTGAGCAAGGAGTAACCACCATGTCGCTTTACGGTGCATTGTTCGCCGGCGTTTCGGGTCTGCAGTCGCAGTCCAGCGCCATGGGTGCCATCGCCGACAACGTCACCAACGTGAACACCATCGGCTACAAGGGTACCAACGTCAATTTCAAGACCCTGGTGACCAAACAGGTCTCGACCACCAAGTATAGCCCCGGCGGCGTCCAATCCGCTCCGCGCAAGGGCGTCGACGTGCAGGGTCTTCTGCAGGCGACCACGTCGTCCACCGACATGGGCATCTCCGGCAGCGGCTTCTTCGTGGTCTCCGACCAGGCCGAGAACGCCTCCGGGTTCGGTTACTCCCGCGCCGGGTCCTTCAAGGTCGACAAGGACGGCTTCCTCCAGAACGTCTCCGGCTATTACCTGCAGGGTTGGCCGCTGGAGAACTGGGACGGCACGCAGACCGCCGCCACGGTGAACAAAGACGGCAACATTTATATGAAGTCGTACAAGAATACCTCGGGCGACACCTACTACATGAACGACAACGCCGTCGACTCGGTGAACCTGCAACCGCTGAACCTGCGCACCATCGGCGGCACGGCGCGCGCCACCTCGACGCTGGCTCTGGGCGCCAACCTGCCCGGCGCCACCGACGTCACCGTCGGCACCACGGCCAAGACCAACTCGCCGATCTTCGACTCGCTCGGCAACAGCCACAACCTGGACTTCACCTGGATCAAGCGCGGCTCCAACGCTTGGGACTTCACGGCCATGCCGCCCGAAGGCGCCACCTATGTCGCCATCGACGATCAATCGGCGTCCCGCTCCACCGCCTACGCGGTGGGCCGCATGGACTTCACCGGCATCCCGCAGGCCGGTCAGTCCTTCACCATGGACATCGCCAACACCACCTATACCTTCAACTTCACCGCTTCCACCGATTCCGACATGGCCAACGCCGGCGCGGCGGGCATCGACGACCGCCTGACGCTGGACAACGGCGCCGCCGTTCCCGGCGGCTTCGACGGCACCACGCTGACCATTGGCGGCGTCACCTTCACCCTGACCGACGGCAACGCCACCTCGGCGACCGACATCGACATTTCCGGTCTGACCACCGTCACCCAGGTCCGCGACCAGATCGTCGAAGCGGGCGAAGCCTACTTCGACAGCACCATGGGCGCGGGCAACTGGGTCACCGCGGGTCCCGGCACCAACGACCTGGACAGCGTGTTCACCATGACCGCCGGCACCCTGCCCGGCACCTCGGCGGCGTCCAACGCGGCCACCCTCTCGGGTACGGCGAACACCTTCAGCATCGGCACCTCCGGAAAGTCGATCAGCCAGATCCTCGACCAGTTGGGTCGCCAGGTGAACACCGCCATGGCCATGGCCTACGGCACCCCCGGTTCGGGCATCGGCGCCGCGCCGCCGTCGCCTCCCGGCAATTGGGGTGGTCGCGTGTCCGGCGAGAACGCCCTGACCTTTTCCCAGGGCGACAGCACCTACGGACTGACCGTCGACGCCTCCGGCCTGAAGAACGCCAACGGTGATCCGGTGGTGATGCAGAACACCGCCTACACCATCCCGTCCCTGGACGCCGCCGTCGCCTGGACCACCACGGCCTCCGGCCACAACGGCGTCACCTTCAACGGCGACGGCTCCATCGACAAGATCTTCGGCCAGGACGAAACCGACGCCTCCAACCCGCAGATCCAGCTCCGCATCGGCTGGGCCAACGGCGCCGAGGACATGGACGGCTCGGAAGGCGCCGCGATCTCCATGTTCATCGGCAACTACAACTCCAAGGACGGGTTGCAGCAGCTCGCCGACGACTACCAGCTCAACTACCTGAGCCAGAACGGCAACAAGTTCGGCAACTTCGCGGGCGTGTCCATCGGCGAGGATGGCATCGTCACCGCCCTCTTCGACAACGGCGTGACCACTCCGATCTTCATGATCCCTCTGGCCACGTTCGTGAACCCCAACGGCATGGAGGGCGTCACCGGCAACGTCTTCCAGCAGACCGACCTGTCCGGCCTGCCGACCATCCGCGAAGCCGGGTCCGCCGGGTCCGGCGTCATCGCCGGCGGCACCCTGGAAAGCTCCACCGTCGACCTCGGCGAGGAGTTCACCAACATGATCACCACGCAGCGCGCCTACTCGGCGTCGGCGAAGATCATCACCACCTCCGACGAGATGCTGGACGAACTGGTCCGCATCAAGCGTTAAGGCGGGCGCGCGCCCCGCGCGCCCCCTCTCTTTGCTCAGCGACTTGGCCCGTGCCCCGGCACGGGCCTTTTTTTGACGCCGCCGGGCGGCCAAGGCCACACCCCCGCTGGGCAAGTTTTGCCCAGTGTTAACGTCTTATTCACTTGGCCGGCCTAGCTTTCACGCAGGCAGGGTTCTCTTGCCCGCGGCCTAGGAGCGCCCGTCGGACCGGGTCGTTTCCCGCGGGCGTTCAGGGTGGGAATAGACGCGTGAACTCGTTCTTGCAGCAACTCAGGAACCTCGGCCCCGGTCGTCTCGCCGCCATGGCGGGCGTGGCCGTCGGCATGTTGGGCTTCATCGTCTATTTCGCCACGCGCTTTTCGACGCAGCCGATGGAACTGCTCTACGCGGACCTCCAGACCGCCGACAGCAACGCCATCGTGACCAAGCTCGAAGAGCAGAAGATCCCCTACGAGCTGCGCAACAACGGCACCGAGATCCTGGTCCCCGGCGATCAGGTGCAGCGCCTGCGCCTGTCCATGGCCGAGGACGCCCTGCCCATGTCCGGCTCCATGGGCTACGAGGTCTTCGACAACATGGACGCCCTGGGCGCCACCAACTTCATGCAGAACGTGAACATGGTGCGCGCCCTGGAAGGCGAACTGGCGCGGACCATCCGCTCCATCGACGGCGTCAAGGCCGCGCGCGTCCACCTGGTCCTGCCCAAGCGCGAGATGTTCTCGCGCGAGATGCAGGAGCCGAGCGCCGCCGTCTACATCAGGATGGACCGCGGACGCCTGGAAGACGGCCAGGTGACGGCCATCCAGCACATGATCGCCGCCTCGGTGCCGAAGCTGAAGCCCGGCGCCATTTCCATCATCGACGAACGCGGCACCCTTCTGTCGTCGGGCGTCGAGGACGGCGCCAGCGTCAAGCTGGCGACCCAGGAAGAGCTGCGCCGCAAGGAAGAACTCCGTCTGGCCCGGTCGGTCGAGCAACTGCTGGAAAGCGTTCTCGGCCCCGGAAAGGTACGCGCCGAAGTCGCCGTCGACATGGACTTCGACAAGCGCGTCATCAACCAGGAAACCTACGACCCCGACTCCCGCGTCGCCCGTTCCACGGTGACGCGCGAGGAAAACATCCAGACCAACGAGAACGAACCGACCAGCGTGTCGGTGTCGCAGAACCTGCCCGACGCCAACCTGAACCAGACCTCCGCCCAGGCCTCCAACACCGAGCAGCGGACCGAGGAAACGGTCAACTTCGAGATCTCGAAGCGGACCGTCAATCAGGTCAGCGAAATGCCCAAGGTGGCCCGCCTGTCGGTCGCCGTCCTGGTCGACGGCACCTACACGACCGCCGAGGACGGCACCCGCGCCTATCAGGCCCGCGACGAGGCGCAGATGGACCAGCTCGCCTCGCTGGTGCGCTCGGCCATCGGCTTCGACGCCAATCGCGGCGACAAGGTGGACCTCGTGAACATGCAGTTCACCGGCATCGAGGACGTGGACCTCGAGGAGCCGTGGATGTTCATGGGCTTCACCAAGGAAGAGGTGATGCGCATGGCCGAGGGCCTGGGCGTCGCCATCGTCGCGGTGCTGGTCATCCTGCTGGTGGTGCGCCCGCTGGTGTCGCGCGCCTTCGAAGGCGCCGCCGGGGGCGACCAGGGCCTGCTGACCGCCGACGGCTTGCCGGCCAACGCCCAGTTGACCGGCCCCGGCAGCGGCGTCCCGGCCCCCATCCCGGAGGAAGAGGACATCTCCGAGGAGCTGATCGACATCGACAAGGTCGAAGGCCGCGTCAAGGCGTCCAGCCTGCGCAAGATCGGCGAGATCGTCGAGAAGCACCCCGAGGAAGCCTTGTCCATCATCCGCAACTGGCTGTACCAGGAAACCTGACCAGGGTCGTAAGTTAGGAGTTCGCGCGCCATGGGTCGCGTCAAGGAAGACTACCGCAGCCTGACCGGGCCTCAGAAGGCCGCCATCATGATGCTGTCGCTGGGTGAGGAACATTCGGCGCGCATCTTCGCCATGATGGACGACGACGAGATCAAGGAAATCTCGCAGATCATGGCCAACCTGGGCACGGTGTCCTCCAGCCTGGTCGAACGCCTGTTCGTCGAATTCGCCGACGCCATGTCGAACACCGGGTCTCTGGTCGGGTCCTACGATTCCACCGAACGCCTCCTCATGAAGTCCCTGCCCAAGGACCGGGTCGAGACCATCATGGAGGAAATCCGCGGTCCGGCCGGTCGCACCATGTGGGACAAGCTCGGCAACGTGAACGAGCAGGTGCTGGCCAACTACCTGAAGAACGAATATCCCCAGACCGTCGCCGTCGTGCTGTCGAAGATCAAGTCCGACCACGGCGCCCGCGTGCTGGCCCTGCTGCCCGAAGGCTTCGCCATGGAAGTCATCATGCGCATGCTGCACATGGAAGCGGTGCAGAAGGAAGTGCTGGACGGCGTCGAAAAGACCCTGCGGACGGAATTCATGTCCAACCTCGCCCGGACCGCGCGCCGCGACGCGCACGAGATGATGGCCGACATCTTCAACAACCTGGACCGCAACACCGAAGCCCGCTTCATGGGCGCCCTGGAAGAGCGCAACCGCGAAAGCGCCGAGAAGATCAAGCAGCTCATGTTCACCTTCGAGGACCTGTCCCGCCTCGACAGCCAAGGCGTCCAGACGCTGCTGCGCCACGTCGAGAAGGACAAGCTGGGCCTCGCCCTCAAGGGCTCTTCCG
>CAZFRK010000031.1:0-15904 GCA_964521375.1 uncultured Rhodobacterales bacterium | reverse complement strand
GCTCCACCTCCACTACCCGCCCTGAAAGGTCCACCGGACCGACGGGCCGACGCAATACGGGGGCCTCGACACTCCAGGCGCGTGCCTGGGCAAGCCCGAATCCCGCCGCGACGGCAAGGCTCGCGACCAGGACGGGAAGCGCCCCCGTCCATCGTCGCCGGACCAAGGGAAACAAGGCTATCAGCGCGCCGCAAAGCAAAACCCCCACCCAAACGGGTGGCTCTTGCCGTAGGCCGAAATAGAGCCCGATCCCCAGCCCGAAAGCCGGAGCCAACCATAGGCTCCAACGGTCCCGTTCCGCCATGACCAGGCCCAGCAGAACCGTCGGAACGCGCCATACGTAAAATGTCACCCAGCGCATCAAGCGTGCCGCCGCGCCGCTTCGTCGGTTCAAGACGCATTCCCCTTGCTGCAACCGCTCACGGAATATGCTACAGAGGTCCCGCCTTGCCATTCGGCGCCGCCGAAGGCAGGATGCACGCAACCCGAAAGGATAGGCTTTCCCAACCCGATGACCGTCGTTACGCGCTTCGCCCCCTCCCCCACGGGCTTTCTGCACATCGGCGGGGCCCGCACCGCCCTGTTCAACTGGCTGTATGCCCGCCACCATGGCGGTCGCTTCCTGCTGCGGATCGAGGATACCGATCGCGCGCGCTCGACGACAGAGGCCGTGGACGCCATTTTCGACGGCCTGCGATGGCTGGGGCTGGACTGGGACGAGGAGCCGGTTTTCCAGTTTTCGCGCGCCGACCGTCACGCGGCGCTGGCCCGCCAGCTTCTGGCCGAGGGCAAGGCCTACCACTGCTACGCAAGCCAGGAAGAGCTGGCGGCCATGCGCGAACAGCAGAAGGCCGCCGGGCAGCCCATGCGCTATGACGGTCGCTGGCGTGACCGCGACCCCTCCGAGGCGCCCGCCGGTGTTCCGCCGGTGATCCGCCTGAAGGCGCCACGCGAAGGCGAAACGGTGATCGAGGATCAGGTCCAGGGCAAGGTCACGGTGGCCAACGCGCAGTTGGACGACATGGTCCTGTTGCGGGCCGACGGAACGCCGACCTATATGCTGTCCGTCGTCGTCGACGACCATGACATGGGCATCACCCATGTGGTGCGCGGCGACGACCATCTGGTCAACGCCTTCCGCCAGACCCAGCTCTATCACGCGTTCGGCTGGGACGTGCCCGTTTTCGCCCATATCCCGCTGATCCACGGCCCTGACGGCGCCAAGCTGTCGAAGCGCCATGGCGCCTTGGGCGCCGAAGCCTACCGCGACATGGGCTTCCTGCCGGAAGCCATGCGCAACTACCTGCTGCGCCTGGGCTGGGGCCACGGCGACGACGAGATCATTTCGACCGAACAGGCCATCGAATGGTTCGATCTGGCGGCCATCGGTCGCTCGGCCTCGCGCTTCGACATGACGAAGCTGACCAGCCTGAACGGCCACTATATTCGCGAGAGCGACGACGCGCGACTGGCGACGCTTCTGGCCCCGCGCCTGGAAGAGGCGGCGGGCGACCCGCTGTCGGACGATCAGCTGACCCTGCTGACCCGCGCCATGGACGGCCTGAAGGCGCGCGCCAAGACGTTGGTCGAACTGGCCGACTTGGCGGCGTTCTATGTGCGCCCCCGTCCCCTGCCGATCGACGACAAGGCGGCCAAGCAGCTTGGAGACGATGGCGTGGCCGTCTTGAAAGAGCTTGTCGCGCGTCTTACCTCCACGGAGACTTGGGAGCAGGTCGCGCTCGAGGACGTCGCCCGCGCCTACGCCGAGGAAAAGGAGCTGAAGTTGGGAAAGGTCGCACAGCCCCTGCGCGCCGCCCTCTCCGGCTCGACCGTGTCTCCCCCCATTTTTGAAGTCCTTGAACTCCTGGGTCGCGAGGAATCGCTGGCCCGCATCACCGATGTCCTGGATGGCCCCAGGCATCCGATGTGAGCAACGCCTCCGTCTCCGCCCCGCCCCCGGGACCGGACCGCAGGCCCACTCTTGAGAGGTAGCGAATGTCGAACGAAAAGAACACCGTCACGCTGGTAGACAACCGCACCGGGAAATCCTACGAGTTCCCCATTGTAGACGGATCCACCGGCCCCAGCGTCGTGGACATCCGCAAGTTCTACGCCGATACCGACATGTTCACCTATGACCCGGGCTTCACCTCTACCGGGTCGTGCGAATCGAAGATCACCTACATCGACGGCGACGCGGGCGTCCTGCGCCATCGCGGCTATGCCATCGAAGATCTGGCCGAGAACTGCGATTTTCTGGAAGTCGCCTATCTTCTGCTGCGCGGGGAGCTGCCCGACGCCCAGCAGCGCGACGATTTCGAGAACACGATCACCAACCACACGATGATCCACGAGCAGCTGCACAAGTTCTACACGGGCTTCCGTCGGGACGCGCACCCGATGGCCGTGATGTGCGGCGTGGTCGGTGCCCTGTCGGCCTTCTACCACGACAGCACCGACATCAACGACCCGATGCACCGCATGGTCAGCCAGCATCGCCTGATCGCCAAGATGCCGACCATCGCCGCCTGGGCCTACAAGTACTCGATCGGCCAGCCGTTCCCCTATCCGCGCAACGACCTGAGCTACGCCGAGAACTTCCTTTACATGATGTTCTCGACCCCGTGCGAGGAATACAAGGTCAACCCGATCCTGGCCAAGGCCATGGACCGCATCCTGATCCTGCACGCCGACCACGAACAGAACGCCTCGACCTCGACGGTCCGTCTGGCCGGGTCCTCGGGCGCCAACCCGTTCGCCTGCATCGCCGCCGGCATCGCCTCGCTGTGGGGTCCGGCCCACGGCGGCGCCAACGAAGCCGTTCTGAAGATGCTCAACGAAATCGGCTCCAAGGACCGCATCCCCGAGTTCATCAAGCGCGCCCAGGACAAGGACGATCCTTTCCGCCTGATGGGCTTCGGCCACCGCGTCTACAAGAACTACGATCCACGCGCCAAGATCATGTCCAAGACCTGCCACGAGGTCCTGGACGAGCTGGGCGTCCATGACGAGCCGCTGCTCGAAATGGCCATGGAACTGGAGCGCATCGCCCTGGAAGACGACTATTTCGTCCAGAAGAAGCTCTACCCGAACGTCGACTTCTATTCGGGCATCATCTTCCGCGCCATGGGCATCCCGGAAAGTATGTTCACCTGCCTCTTCGCCCTGGCCCGCACCACCGGCTGGATCGCCCAGTGGTCGGAAATGATCGAGGACCCGCAGCAGAAGATCGGTCGTCCCCGTCAGCTGTTCACCGGTCACGTCGAACGCGAGTTCATCCCGCTCGACAAGCGATAAGTCCGGAAGAGGCGTCCAAGACGACGAAGGGCGGAGCCGATGGCTCCGCCCTTTTTCCGTGGCGCGGACCCGCGTCGCTCAGGGTGATCGTGGCTCGCGCCGCCGTTAATCGTGACGCCGGTTCTCCGCCGCCCGCTCCAAGGCTTGGCGGCGGACTTCCTCCAGGGCGGCATGCACGGCGTTCTGTTCGTATTCGATGGCCTGATGGGTCGGCAGGAACATGGTCGCCTCGACCCGGACGCGGCCTTCCGGCCCCGTCTCAAGGCGCAGGCGCGGTTCCACCCCCATGATGTCGATGGCCGCCTTGTGCTCGATCAGGGCGTTGTAGCGGCGCGCAATCTCCTGATGCGGCGCCATGTCCCGCAGAAGGCTGTCGCAGATCGCCTGCTCCACGGGACGCGGATCGGTTTCCACGTCCATGTGAATCATGAAGCGGTGAAAGACGAACCTGTTGTAGAAGTTCTCGTTCCGCACCGCCTGCGTCAGCAGGACGCTGTTGGGAAAGGTCACGGTGCGCCCGGTGAACTCGTAGCTGCGTCCGTCGGCGTAGACCTCCTGGACCGTGAAGGTCATCAGGGAAATGTCGATGACCTCGCCCCGCACACCCTGGATCTCGATCCAATGGCCGACCCGGAAGGGCGTGCTCGCCGCCCGGACGAAGGCCCCGGACAGGCAGAGGATGAGTTCCTTGGTCGCCACGATGATGGCCACCGCGAAGGCGGTCAGCGACAAGGCGAAGGAGCGGAGACTGGGCGCCCAGATGAACAGCAACCCAATCACCACGACAAAGAACAGGGCGTTCCGGATATTCGCCAAGAGGCGGCGGCGATGGTCCGTCAGGAATTCGCCCTTGCGGCGGACGGTCCGCATGGCGAGGCCGCGCAGGATCGCCGCCAGGGCGAAGAGAACGGCGCTGGCGATCAGTTCCCGCCAGGGAACGACGCCGTCCCCGCCGGGAAAGAGGCCGTCCATGGCCTATTTCTGCTCGATCAGTTCGACCTTGTAGCCGTCCGGGTCCTCGATGAAGGCGATGACCGTGGTGCCGTGCTTCATGGGGCCGGGTTCCCGGGTGATCTTGACGCCGTCCTTCCGCAGGGCCTCGCAGGTGCCGTAGATGTCCTCGACGCCCAGGGCCAGATGGCCGAACCCGTTGCCCAGCTCATAGGGCGCCTCCGGGTCCCAGTTGTGGGTCAGCTCGATCACCGTATGGTCGCTTTCCGCCCCATAACCGACGAAGGCCAGCGTGAATTTTCCATCCGGATAGTCCTTGCGCCGCAACACCGTCATGCCGAGGTGGCGGGTATAGAAGTCGATGGACTTTTCCAGGTCGAAAACCCGGATCATGGTGTGCAGAAACTGGAAGCTCATGGGGTTGCTCCTTTCCGGTTCAGACTCGTCAAGACAACGGCGGCGGCGTGGTCGCTGGGCCGCCCCTCTCCCCCGCCGAGCAGTGTCATCGCCTCCGCGAACGCCGCTTTCTGCCGCTCACGGGCGGCCGTGTCGGACAGCAGGCGATCGACCGCTTCCGCCAAGATAGGCGCACGACAGGCTTCTTGCAGGCATTCCGGCACGATTTCCCGCCCCAGGGTGATATTCAGAAGATTGACCCAGCGTATGGTCGTCAGGCGCCGGAAGAGCCAGGCACTGAACACCGACACCCGGTAGGCGATGAGATGCGGCAGCCCGGCCAGGGCCATTTCCAGGCTGACCGTCCCGGACGCCGCCAAGGCCGCGTCGGCGGCGGCGAAGGCCCCATAGCGGGCCGCCTCGCCGCGCACCAGGACCACCGGAACCGGCCACGCGGCCACCGCCTCGGCGACCGGCGCGGCGACCGTGGCGACGGTGGGAACGACGACCCGGAGGTCGGGGTGACGCGCCTTGAGAAGGGCGACGGTCGCGCCGAAGGGCTCAAGAAGACGGCTCGTCTCACTGCGGCGACTGCCCGGCAGCACGGCCAGCAACGGCGCCGACGGCGGAACGCCGTGCTCGGCCCGAAAGGCGGCGCCGTCCGCTCGTCCGGCCCCGCCCTCGACCACCGGATGGCCCACGTGGGCGCAGGCCACGCCATGAGGCTCGAAATAGGCCGGTTCATTGGGCAAAAGACACATCAGATGATCGACCGTCGCCGCCACCTTACGCGCCCGACGCTCCTTCCAGGCCCACACCATGGGGGCCACGTAATGCACTCTCGGAAGGTCCGGGACGGCCTTGGCGACAGCCTTGTGCAGGCGGCCCGTGAATCCCCAGGAATCGACCGTCACCAGGATGTCGGGGCGACGCTCGGAGATCGCCTTCGTTACCCCGCGAAGGTGGCGTAGAACCCTTGGAATGCTCGGCAGGACTTCCAGAAAGCCCATGACCGCCAAATCTCCGAGGTCGACGAGGCTGTCCAGCCCTTCGGCCTCCATGCTCTCCCCGCCGACGCCCATGAAGCGCACCTTTCCGTCCGTCGCCCGGCGCAAGGCGGCCATAAGGCGGGCTCCCAGAAGATCCCCGGACGGCTCCCCGGTGACGATGCAGACCAGTGGGCCGTCGTCAGCCATCGTTCACTCCGATCACGAACAGGCCCAAGGCGTCGGCGCGGGCGACGACCGACGACCGATCGACGATCAGGGCCCCTCCGGCGGTCACCGCGATACCGCGCAGTCCAGCGACGGCGGCGGCTTCGACCGTTTCAGTACCGATGGTGGGAAGATCCGCCCGCCGTTCCTGTTGCGGCTTGCGGGCCTTTACAAGGACACCGCCCGGCCCTTCGCGGTGGAGCGGGCCACAGCGCCCCAGCATGGCATCGGTCCCCTCGATGGCCTCGACGGCAAGGACCAGCCCCTGCTGCACGACGCACCCCTGACCGACATCCAGACGCCCCAGACCGCGCGCGACCTCCAAACCCCGGCGAATATCCTCTTCCGCCGTCTCGTCCGGTCGATGGCGGCCCAGAACCCCCTCGGGCGCGAGGATATCGGCGCCCAGGACGTCCTCCACGCCGATGACGGAAAAGCCCTCTTCCTCGATTTCGCGGATGACCGACTTGAGAAGGCCATCGTCGCCGAGCAGACGCAGACCGACCCGGGCGAAGAAACGGGCGGCACGGGCGTCGGGACGCAGGTCGAGCAGGCTGGGCCGTCGCACGGGCCCGGCCATCACCACCTCCGACACGCCCGCCTCGTGCAGATGGCGGAACCCCTCGCCCGCCGCGCCCATACGCACCCAGGCATGGGGAATCTCCCCGCCGGACAGCCAAGCGGGATCGCAGAACCCTTTCAGGGCGAGGACGAAACAGGGGCGGCCTTCGCGGCGACAGGCATCCGCCAATTGCGCCGGAAGGTGCCCACCTCCGGCGATGATGCCGAGCTTACCCGCCATCGCTCCCGGACGCCGCCTGGGCATCGGGCTGACAGATCGCCCGCGAGCCGCCCGCTTCCAGGAAAGCGACGATATCCTGAACCGGCTGGCTGTCCGCGTAACTCTGCGCGACTTCTTTCAGGCGTTCGGCCATGACAGACCCCTGCGCCCCCGTGAACAGGGCCTTGTAGGCATTGCGCAGGGCGTGGATGTCGTCGCGGGAAAATCCGCGCCGCTTGACGCCGACGATGTTCAGACCGGCGAGGCGCGCCCGGTTCCCCATGGCGGTGCCGTAGGGAATGACGTCGCCCTCGACGCCCGAGGCGCCGCCGATCATGGCGTGCTTGCCGATACGGGCGAACTGATGGATGGCCGACCCACCACCGATCACCGCGAAATCGCCGACCGTGACATGGCCGCCCAGAAGGACGTTGTTCATGATGATCGCGTTGTCGCCGACCGCGCAGTCGTGGGCGACGTGGCTGCCGATGGCGAGCAGCACGCCACGCCCGACCCGCGTCACCATGCCGCCGCCTTCCGTTCCCGGATTGACCGTGACGTGTTCGCGGATCACGGTCCCGTCGCCGATCTCCAGGGTCGACGGCTCGCCCTTGTACTTCAGGTCCTGCGGCGGCATCCCCACCGAGGCGAAGGGAAACACCTTCACGCCCTTGCCGAGGGTCGTGCGCCCGTCGACGACGGCGTGGGCCATTACCTCGACGTCGTCGCCCAGAACCACGTCGGGGCCGATGATGCAGTAGGGGCCGATCTTGACGGTCTCCGCGCAGCGCGCGACCGGATCGACGATGGCCGTGGGATGAATGTTTGGCATGTAACCCTAGTCGTCCAGAATCATTGCGGCGTAGGTGGCCTCGGCGACCAAGGTGCCGTCGACCCGACCTTCGGCCCGGAACTTCCAGACGTTGCCCCGCGACCGCTCCTTCGTGACGTGCAGTTCCAACCGGTCGCCCGGACCGACGGGCCGCCGGAAGCGCGCGTTCTCGACGCTCATGAAGTAGACCAGCTTACCTTCCGAGGCCGGTCCCAGGGTCGACACCACAAGGACCGCGGCCGTCTGCGCCATGGCCTCGATGATCAGCACGCCGGGCATGACGGGACGCTGCGGAAAGTGCCCCTGGAAGAAGTTGTCGTTGGCCGTGACGTTCTTGATCCCGATCGCGCTCTCATTGAGCTTGACGTCGATCACACGGTCGACAAGCAAGAAGGGGTAGCGATGCGGGATCATTTCCATGATCCGCTCGATACCGATCACCGACAGGTCATTGCCCGCCTGACTGTCGTTGGACGTCTGGTCCATCTTTGCGTCCCTTATCCCTGGCCTTTCTTACGCGTCACGAGGGCCTTCAGCGCCGCGACCTCCCTCCAGAACTCCTTGATCGGCTTGGCTGGATAGCCCATCACCGTGGAGCCGGGAGAAACGTCCCGCATAATGCCCGACTGGGCGGCGACCTGACTGCCGTCGCCGATCGTCAAATGCCCCGCGACACCGGCCTGACCACCCAGGACAACGCCGCGTCCCAGCTTGGTGCTGCCGGAAATACCGACTTGGGAGACAATGACGCACCCCGCGCCCAGTTCGACGTTGTGCCCGATCTGGACCAGATTATCAATCCTGCATCCCGGACCGATCACCGTATCCGGACCAGCGCCGCGGTCGATCGTCGTATTGGCCCCGATCTCGACATCGTCGCCGATGACGACGCGCCCCAGCTGCGGCACCTTGAGGTGTCCCTTCGGCCCCATGGCGAAGCCGAAGCCGTCCTGGCCGATGCGACAGCCCGTGTAGATGTGGACGAAGCGTCCGATCAGGGCATGCGACACGGTCGCCGCCGCGCCCACCGTACAATCGCCGCCGATGACCACGCCCGCCCCGATCACCGCGTTTGGGCCGATCACCGTGCGGGCGCCGATCTCCGCCCGGGCGCCGATGACGGCTCCGGCCTGGACCACCACGTCGGCGTCCAGGATCGCCGTCGGATCGACCACCGCCGAGGGATGGACGCCGGCGGGCGGACGAGTCACCGGATGGAACATGGCGGCGACCACCGCGTAGGCGCGATAAGGCTCGGGCGTGACCAGCAACGCCATGCCTTCCGGCGCCCGGTCAGCGAAATCGGGATGAACCAGACAAGCCCCGGCGCGGCTTCGCGCGAACTGGCCGACATACTGCCGATTGTCGAGAAAACCGACGTCGGCTGCCCCGGCGGTCGACAAAGGCGCGACATCCGTGAACAGGCGATCCCCCACCGCCGCTCCGGCGATTTCGGCGCCGACGGCTTCCGCCAAGGCGGCCAGGGTAAACGGACCGGCCTGCTCGAAGAACCTGGGATCAGCCATGTCAGCGGGCCTTTCCGCTGTCGCCCGGTTCCGCCTCCGGCGGCAGGCTTTCCGGGTTCTGCATGCTAACCGAGGGCAATCGCTTGTCCACTTCCGCCAGGACGCGGTCGGTAATGTCCATGTCGGTGTCGAAGAGGAAGGTCTGCGACCGGTAGAGGACGATATTCATGCCCCGTTCCTCGGCCACTTCCTTGGTCACCCGGATCAGGGTGCCCTGGATGGTGTTCATGGCCGCCCCAAAGGCGCGTTCCAGATTCCTGCGCCGCTCCTGGACCTGCTTCTGGAAGGCGTTGACGCGATCCTGGAAGGCCTGCCGACGGTTGGCGAGGACCTCCGGCGCCAGGGTGGCGCGCTGGCGCACCAAGTCCTGGTCGATGGTCCGCAATTCCTTTTCGGTCTCGGCGACGTCCTTCTGATAGACCTCGACATAGCGTTCCCGCTGCGCCGCCAGATCACGGGCCGCCTTGGCCTTGGCCATGACCGAGGACACGTCCAAGACGGCGATGACCGGCTTGAGCGCCACCGGCGCGCCCTGGTCGGACTGCCCCTGGGCCTGCTGGGCCGCCGCCCCGCCGCCGATCACCACGGCGACGCCCGTCACGCCCGCCAAGACCAGACGTCGAACAGACTTCACCATCATCATCAGAACCTGGCCCCGAAGTTGAAGCGGAAGAACTCGGTCTTGTCGAAGTCCTCTTTCAGGATCGCCTGGGCGAGGTCGATGCTGACGGGGCCCATGGGCGAATCCCAGATCACACCGACACCGGCGGACAGGCGGGGCGCCTGCGACCAGTTCATCTGGTTGCGCGGCACGTCGTCCGGCGGGCCGATCACGCCGACATCGGAGAACGCCTTGCCGGTAATGCCCAATTCCTCGGGCAGCCCCAGCGGAAAGCGCAGTTCCGCCGTACCGGCGGCCATCCAGCGACCACCCAGGATATCGCCCGAACTGGCGTCGCGCGGGCTGGCGCCGCCGTATTCAAAGCCGCGCAGGTTGTCGCCGCCTAGCTGGAAGTTGCGGATGAAGTTGACGTCCTCGTCAATGCCCAGGATGGACCCCGTGGTTCCCGTCAGCCCCAGCACGACCTCGTCGGCGACGGTGAAGTACTGCCCCGCGTCCACGGTGGTGCGCAGGAAGTGCTCGTCCCCCCCCAAACCGGCCAGATCATGGGTCAAGCGGGCGAAATAGCCTTCCGTCGGATCGACGGAGCTGTCGCGACGGTCATAGAGGATCGACTGGGTCACCTGGGACAGGACCGACGAACCGGTGCGCTGCTTGATGTAGGTGGAGGCGTCGGACTGCACGTTCTCGACCGTGGTCTCCGAAATCAGGTAGCGCAGGCCCTGGCTCAGACGGTCGTTGTACTTGAAGCCAAGGCGCAGCGCCCCGCCGCGTTCCTGCAGGTCGTAGGACGCCTCGTCCTGAAGGTCGCGCTCGCGGGCGAAGAGGTCGAACCCGGCGGCCAACGGACGATCCAGGAAATACGGCTCGGTGAAGCTGAGGTCGATCTCCTGCTTGCTCTCCGCCACCGTCAGGCTGAGGCTCAGGTTCTGGCCCTTGCCCAGCAGGTTGCGTTCGCTGATGGAGGCACTGAACAGCGCGCCGCCCTGCGACGACCAGCCGATGCCGAAGCTCAACTCGCCGGTCGACTTCTCCTCGACGTCGACCTTCACGACCGTCCGATCCGGGGCGGTCTCCGAAGGAACGTTGGACACCTCGACCTTTTCGAAGAAGTCCAGGTTGCGGATCCGCTCCCGCGACCGCCGCAGCTTGGCCGTATTGAAGGCGTCGCCTTCCATGAGCTGCATTTCACGGCGGATCACCCGGTCAAGCGTCCGAACGTTGCCGTTGATCTCGATGCGGTCGACGAACACCTTGGGTCCTTCCTGGACCTCATAGGTGATGTTGATGATGTTGTTTTCGCGGTCGCGGCTCACCCTCGGGCGCACATCGACGAAGGCATAGCCCATGGCGCCGAGCGCGTCGGTCATCGCCTGGACGGTCTCCTCGACCTTGTCGGCGTTGTACCAATCCCCGGTCTCGCCGACGATCAACGGCTCCAACAGACCCGCATCGACATCCGGCAGGCCGACCTCGACGGACATGTCGCCGAATTCGTAGCGGTCGCCCTCATCGACGGTGAAGGTGACGAAGAAGCTTTCGCGGTTCGGGCTAAGCTCGGCGATGGCCGAGGCCACGCGAAAATCCGCGTAGCCCTTGCGCAGATAGAACCGGCGCAGCAGCTCGCGGTCGTAGGTTAGACGGTCGGGATCGTAGGTATCGACCGACGACAGGAAGCGATACCAGCGTTCTTCCCGGCTGACGATGGCTTCGCGCAGGGTGTCGTCGGCGAAGTGTTCGTTGCCGACGAAGTTGATCCGCCGGATATAGGTGGGCGGTCCCTCGTTGATCTCGAAGGCCAGATCGACGCGGTTCTGTTCGAGTTCGATGATCTTGGGGTCCACCGTCACGGCGAAACGACCGGATCGGCGGTAGACGTCCAGGATACGCTTGACGTCTTCCTGCACCTTGCTGCGCGTATAGACTTGGCGCGGGCGAAGCTGGACTTCCGCCTCCAGGGCGGTGTCCTCGATACGCCGGTTCCCCTCGAAGGCGATGCGGTTGATGATCGGGTTCTCGACCACCCGGACGGCCAACCCGTTGCCCTGCCGGACGATGGAAACGTCGGCGAACAGGCCGGTGGCGAACAGGCTCTTGAGGGAATCGTCGATACGCTCGGCGGAGATCGGATCTCCCTGCTTGACGGTCATGTAGGCGCGCACCGTATCGGCCTCGATACGCTGGTTGCCCTCGACCTCGATCGCCGAAACCACGGACCCCGACATCGATGGCATGGCCATCGTCGGTGGCGTCGCGCCGCCGGACTCGGAGGAGCCGCCGAAGGTGAACTGCGCGCTGGCGGGCGCCGGAACCAGGATAGCAGTGGCCAGCATGCAAAGCGCGGCGCCGACCAGGGACGAGCGACAGGACAAGGATTCCCCCTTATCGCAGAAAATTAGGGCCACCCGGCTCCGCTGGAGGACACCAGCTCGGGGACCGTTCCGAATGCTGGTGGCCTACCCCTGAACGAAGCGCAGGATATCGTTCCACGTTGCGAAGATCATTATCCCGAAAACGACCACAAGTCCAAGCTTCAGTCCCATTTCCTGCGCCCGCTCGCCCATCGGGCGGCCCCTCAGGCTTTCGAAGCCGTAGAACAGGAGATGGCCGCCATCCAGCAGGGGGATCGGAAACAGGTTGATGAGGCCCAGGTTGATCGACAGAACCGCGACGAAGGTGATGAAGTTGGGAAACCCCATCTGGGCGGCCTGCCCGGAGTATTCGGCGATGCGCAACGGCCCCCCAAGGTCGTCGGCGCCGCGGTCCCCGGCGACCATCTGGCCGAAGGCCACCAAGGTGGCGGAGGTGACGGACCAGGTGTTTTCCACGGCGCCGACCACGGCATCGAGCGGTCCGAGGCGTTCCATGACCAGGGACGCGCCGCTGACGTGAATGCCCAGCTGCGGCATCTGGGTCAGATTGCCGAAGGGGTCCTCGACTTCGCGGATATGTGGCGTGGCGGTCACCCGATGGCTGACGCCATCGCGCTCGTAGACGACGCCCATGGGTTCGCTGCCATAGAGCGGCACCAGACGTTGGATATCCTGGAACCGCCGGACCGGATGACCGGCGATCTCGACGATCCGGTCACCCGCCGCCAATCCGGCCTCGGCCGCGGCGCTGCCTTCGACCACGCCACCGATCACCGGTTCCGTGGTCGGACGGCCCACCGACATGAAGACGACCGCGAAAACCAGGATGGCGAACAGGAAATTGAAGGCCGGACCGGCGAAGACGATGGCCGCCCTCTGCCCGACGCTCTTGAACTGAAAGGCGACCTTGCGCTCCTCCTCCGTCAAGGTGGAGCCGTCTTCCTGGCGCGTGCTGGCCGCGTCCATGTCGCCGAAGAACTTCACGTACCCGCCCAAGGGCAGGGCCGACAGCTTCCATCGGGTGCCGTGGCGGTCGGTGAATCCGGCCAGCTCCTTTCCAAAGCCGATGGAGAAAACATCCACCTTCACGCCGTTCAAGCGGGCGATGATGAAATGTCCGAACTCATGCACGAAGACCACCACCAGGATGATGGCCAAGAAGGGAACCACGTAGGTCCACAAGGCGGAGACAATGTCCATTACGACCCAATCCACTGAACGCGCCCGGCCACCGGGCCTTAGGCCCCTAGCGACGCCCGCGGCAAATCTCGCCCGCCCGCGACCGCGCCTCGGCGTCGGCGGCGAGAACGTCTTCCAGGCTTCCCGGCGCCGGCATGTCCAGCGCCGTCATGGTGTCTTCCACCACCGCGGCGATGTCCAGGAACGGCAGGTTTCCCGCCAAGAAGGCAGCCACGGCCACCTCGTTGGCCGCATTCAAGAGAGTAGGCGTCGCTCCTCCCCGCCGCAAGGCTTCGCGGACCAGACGCAGGGCCGGGAAGCGTTCCAGGTCCGGCGCCTCGAACGTCAGGGAGGCGATTTCGGCCAGATCCAGACGCTTGGACGGCGCCGTCATGCGGTCCGGCCAGCCGAGCGCGAAGGCGATGGGCGTGCGCATGTCCGGCGTGCCGAGTTGGGCCAGGACGGAGCCGTCCACATAGGACACCAGACTGTGGATGACGGACTGCGGATGCACCAGGATGTCGATGCGCTCCTCGCCCAATCCGAACAGATGGTAGGCCTCGATCAGCTCCAGACCCTTGTTCATCATGGTCGCGGAATCGACGCTGATCTTGGCGCCCATGGACCAGTTGGGATGGGCCACGGCCTGGGCCGGAGTGACGGCGCGCATGGCCTCCCGCTCCCAGGTCCGGAAGGGACCGCCGGAGGCCGTCAGAATGATCTTCTCGACCTTGTCCCGCCGCGCGAAGTCAAAGACCTGGAAGATCGCGGAATGCTCGGAATCCACCGGCAACAAGGTCGCCCCGGCGCGTTCCACCTCGGCCATCACCAGATCACCGCCGCAGACCAGACTTTCCTTGTTGGCGAGCGCCACCACCGCGCCGCGCCGCACGGCGGCCAAGGTCGGTTCAAGCCCGGCGGCGCCGACGATGGCCGACATGACCCAATCGGCGGGCTGGTCGGCGGCCTCGATGACGGCCTGGGGTCCCGCCGCGACGGCGATGTCGGTCCCCGCCAGGGCATCGCGCAGATCCTGATAGAGGCCGGGATCGGCGACCACGGCGATCCGTGGCCTCAGGCGCAGGGCCTGCTCGACGAGGCGCTCGACGTTGCGGTGGGCGACCAGGGCCTCGACCCGGTAGGCACCCGGCGACCGCTCGATCAAGTCGATGGTGTTGCAGCCGATCGAACCGGTGCATCCCAGAATGGTGACGCCGCGCGGCGCGTCCTGAGCCGGAGTCTCCGGGCTCATGACCGCTTCAGGTTCTGTCGCCGACCGAGGGGTCATCGCCAAGCCTCCACGCCCCCACCCAGTGCCGCGACGGCCAGGGCGACCACCGGAGCCGCGGCGATCAGGCCGTCGACGCGATCCAGGAGTCCGCCGTGCCCAGGAATGATGTGACTAGAATCCTTCACCTTGAACCGTCGCTTGACCGATGATTCGAACAAGTCGCCGATCTGCGCCACCACCGCCAGGACGGCGGCGAAAAGGGCCAGAAGCGGCCAGGACGGCAACCCCAGCCAAAAGGCACCGCCGCCACCGACCAGGGCCGCCGCCGTCATGCCGCCCAGAAGGCCCGCCCAGGTCTTGTTGGGAGAGACACGCGGCGCCAGTTTCGGGCCGCCGATGGTGCGACCGGCGGCGTAGGCCCCCGTATCCGTGGCCCAAACCACGCCGAGCAGGCCGATCAGCGTCCAGGCTCCACCGGCCTCGCGCAGCCACACCAGCGCCACCACCGGCAAGCCGACATAAAGCGCCCCCATGGCCAGCCAACCGGACCGGCTGACCCCGGCCCCCAACAGGGTCGCGGTCCAGACGATGGCGAGAGAGACCCACGGGACCTCTGGGGCGATGACCGCGGCGACGAAAACCGCGACCGCCGTGCCCCTGCCGACCAGGTCGAAGCGACCCCGGCACATGCGTTCCCACTCCCACACCATCACCGCGCCGGCGACACCGGCCAGCAGGCTGAACGCGGGAGCGCCGACCCAGACGGCGAGCAGCGCCAGCGGCGCCATGACCATGGCGGAGAGGATACGGGTTCTAAGCACGCCGCCCCCGTTCGGACAGCCGTACCGTCCCGGGTCGGCCCGGATTGGCCGACGGCGACGGACGGGTGACTGGCGGACAGATGGCGACGCAATCCATGATGAAGGGACGTCCGACCTCGGAAAAAAGTGGAATGGAAATCACGCCGGTCCGATCAGACCTGCATGATTTCCTTCTCCTTGTGCTCCAGCGTCTCATCGATCCGCTTGACGGTTTCGTCGGTGATCTGCTGGATCTCATTGGTGTGCGCGCGCACTTCGTCCTGCGAGATGCCGCCGTCCTTTTCCAGCTTCTTGAGCTGGTCGTTGCCGTCGCGACGCACGTTGCGCACGGCCACGCGGGCGGTCTCGGCATACTTGGCGGCGACCTTGGTCAGCTCGGCGCGGCGCTCTTCCGTCAGCGGCGGAATGGGCACGCGAATGGTCTGGCCGTCGGCCTGCGGATTGAGACCCAGGCCACCGTCGCGAATGGCCTTTTCCACGGCCTTGACCATCCCCTTGTCCCAAACCTGAACGGTCAGGAGGCGCGGCTCGGGAACACCCACGTTGCCGACCTGATTGAGCGGCATGGACTGGCCGTAGGCCTCGACCTGAATGGGATCGAGAAGGCTGACGTGGGCACGCCCGGTCCGCAGACCGGCGAATTCCTTCTTCAGCACTTCCACCGCCTGATCCATGCGGTGCT
>CAZFRK010000030.1:1597-16028 GCA_964521375.1 uncultured Rhodobacterales bacterium | reverse complement strand
CAGGTCCACGTAGTCGCCCGGCAGGATCAGGCCCGCGTTGCCACTGACCTCGTCGATCGGCACCGACACGGCGCGCATGTCGGGCTTGAGCGCGGCGGACAGGAAACCCGGCGAGCTGGGCAGCACGATGGCGCGGGGCGAGATGCCGTCCCCAGCCGCGATCGGCTCGCTGACGACGGCGCCGACCAGCTCGTTGGCGGTCTGGCTGCCCTGGACGATGTGGTTGCGCTGGCGGGCGTCGGCGGGAAGCTCCGTCCAGCTTAGATCCTGGGGACGAATGAGAAGGCCCTGGGGCAAGTCGATGGCCGCGAAGGCGGCCAGAACCTTGGGCGGCGGAGCCGCCTTGACGGGCGTGTCGGGCGCCATCGCCGAGCGGACGATGACGAAGATCACCCCCAACATCAGCAGGGCCAGGACGACGCGCAGGATCAAGCGGCCGTTCATGGTGGTATCCCCCTCAGACCTGCGACAGGACGACCAGAGCCCCGGCGGCGGACAGCCCGATCCCATAGGGGACGCCGCGGCGGGCCGACCAGAGGGCGACGGGTGCCGGAAGGGCGCCCCCGAAGGCCGGCTCCAGGCGCTGGACGAACAATCCTGTCAAGGCCACGAAGACGCCGGTGGCGCCCGTGACCATCAAAACCAATGGCGCCAGATCCGGTCCGGCCCACAGCAGAACCACCGTCCCCAGCTTGACATCCCCGCCTCCCAGCCAACCGGCCGCGAAGCATCCTGCCCCGATCACGAAAGCCGACAGGGCGACGGCGACGTGCAGGCTAGCTCCGAGGGGTGGTAAATCCGTAAGCAGCGCATGCAGGCCGAAGGTGGCGGCCAGACCCAGAACGGCTAGATTCGGGATGCGCCGCCGAACCAAATCGGAATAGGCGCAGGCCGCCAGAATGGCCAGGGCTGCCCAGCAAAAGACAGCGGCGACGCCAGGAAGCATGGAGCCGGCTTTCGGTTTCGGGCCGCCGTCGGGCAAGGTCGCGCGACGGCGACGGACACGCCCGACGATCCGGACCAGGGTTAGGACGAGGACAGGTGGCGATCAGTTGCCGCCTTCGCCACCTTCATCCCCGCCACCAGCGGTATAGTTGGCATCCGCGGCTTTCAGCTGGGTATCCACGTCGCCGAAAATGCCTTCGAGGGAACTCTTGATATTGCCTTGGGACATGACGCCGCCCACCACGACCAGGATGGTCCCGGCGAGAAGGGCGTATTCAAGGGCGGAAATGCCGCGGTCGTCGCGACGAAGCTTACGAAGGAAAGTCAGCATGGATCAGTCCCCAGTCCATTGTTGGGAAAGGATTTATTAGCCTCACATCTATTGTGGGTACGGTGTTGTGTCTGTTTGGTCAAACAGAATTTCGACCTAAGCACTGTATGCAAATGATCTTATATACGGAAAGTTGATGGTCTTAGGCCGGAGCACGGGCGATTCGTGAGGCAGGTTGGATTTTGTCTAATTCCAAACTAGCCTCGCGGTACCGCTTGGTAGGCTGACCCGGCGATTAAGGTTAAGAGTGGCTTAACGGCGACCAATGGCCGCCTACCCGGCCTTTTGGCGAGGTCTATGTCTTACGTCTAGGGACGCGAAAACTCTCCAAAAAAAGTCGTGGCTTTTCGCTTTCCGTCGGCGGGTATCGCTCTAAAACGCGTGCGACTCGGCGGACGATGGAGGATGGTCGCGCGCGCGCCGACGACCACGGAGGGTGAACCCCATGGGGTAGTACTCGCGTTAGGGATGGGTCAGAAGGACTTGCCGCGCGCGGACACCGGCCACAGGCGCTCCACTTTGTCGCCGCGTAAGCCGACATACCAGTCGTGCAGGTTGCACGTCGGGTCGCAGTGGCCGGGGACGAGGGCGAGCTTTTCATTGATCCGCAGGACACCCCCGGGATCGTCGAGGGTGCCGTGTTCGTCGGAACAGGCGGTATAGGCGACGTCGTCACGGGCGAAGACGACCGGCGGACCGCTGTCGACGGACAGGCTTTTCAGTCCGGCGTCGCAGACCGCGCGGTCGGGCTTGGCGTGGCTCATGACGGAGGTGATCAGGAACAGGGCGTTCTTCCACTGGCCGCGGTCCAGGCGTTTGCCCTCGTGGTCCAGGACCCTGCCGTAATCGGCGTCCATGAAGATGTAGGAGCCGCATTGGAGTTCGGTGAACAGACCGCTGGCGGCCTCCAGGGGCCAGGACCCAGTGCCGCCGCCCGTGATGGTCTGGCACGGCACGCCGGCATCGCGCAGGGCCGTGGCGACGGCCCGCGCGCGCGCCACGGCGGCGTCGAAGCCGTCGCGCCGCTCGGCCTCAAGGGCAATGTGCTGCAAGGCGCCCTGGTAGGCTTGCAGACCGGCGAAACGCAGGGCGTCGGACCGGTTCACGGCGCGGGCGATGGCGACGGCCTCGCTCGGCTCCGTCACGCCGCAGCGACCGGCGCCGCAGTCGATCTCGACCAGGCACTCGATCTCGGTTCCGTGTCGGGTGGCCGCGTCGGCGAGCGGCGCGATGTTGTCCAGGTCGTCGACGCAGCAGAGGATCCGTGTGCCCAATTTGGGAAGCTGGGCGAGGTGTTCGATCTTGACCGGGTCGCGGACCTCGTTGGAGATCAGGATGTCGCGGATGCCGCCGCGCGCGAACACCTCCGCCTCGCTGACCTTCTGGCAACAGATGCCGTGGGCGCCGCCGATGTCCTGCTGGAGGAGGGCGATGTCGACGGACTTGTGGGTCTTGGCGTGCGGGCGGAGCGAGACCCCATGGGCGGCGGCGAGGTCTCCCATGCGGCGGATGTTGTGTTCCAGCGCGTCGAGATCGACGGCCAGGCAGGGTGTCTGGACGTCGGCGAGCGCCATCCCGGGTTTCGCCGGGATGTCGAAGCCGACCGACAGGCTGGAGAGATCGAGCGGCATGGGCATGGGCGAAGCGGTCCTGTCTGAGGCCTATAGAGCCTTGCGGATGGCGGCGACGAGGTCGTCGGGCGCCGCCGCCACGTTGACGGAGATAACGCCGGGCTCGCCGCGCGGGTCTTCCAGGGCGGCGATCTGGCTGTCGATCAGGGCCACGGGCATGAAGTGACCGGCCCGGTGGGCCATGCGGTCGCGCACCAAGTCCACGGCGCCTTCCAAGAAGATGAACCGGACATCGGGGGCCGCCGCCCGGAGCAGGTCCCGGTAGTCGCGACGCAACGCCGAGCAGGACACCACCGTATCCTGGCCCCTGGCCGACCACTCGGCCATCGCGGCCCCCAGACGGCGCAGCCAGGGCCAGCGGTCGGCGTCGCTCAGGGCGTGTCCGGCGGCCATTTTCGCGACGTTCTCCGGCGTGTGGTAGTCGTCGCCCTCGACGAATGGAATCTCCAGGCGGTCCGCCAACAGGCGCCCCAGCGTCGTCTTGCCGCTGCCGCAGATGCCCATCATGACGATGATCATGGCCGTCTCCCTCACCCCGTCGCCAGCCAGTCACGATGGAAGGCTCCCGGACGGTCGATCCGCTCGAAGGTATGGGCGCCGAACAGGTCGCGTTGGCCCTGAATGAGGGCTGCGCCGAGGCGCGGCGCCCGCAGGCCGTCCAGATAGCCGAGCGCGGCGGCCAGGGCGGGGACCGGGACGCCGTGGTTGATCGCCGCGCAGACCGTCTGACGCAGGGGGATTTCCGAGGTGTCGAGGAGGGCTTCGGCGAAGGGCGCCGCCGTCAGGACCGGCAGGTCCGGGGTGGCCTCGTAAGCCTCGGCGATCGGTTCCAGCATGGCGGCCCGGATAATGCAGCCCGCCCGCCAGACGCGGGCGACCGCCGCCAAGTCGGTGGCCCAGCCGTACTCCCGTGCCGCCGCGCCGATCAGGGCCAGTCCCTGGGCATAGCTCGCCAACATGGCGGCGGGCAGGGCCTGACCGAGTTCCTCGACCAGGCCGCTGTTGGCGCCCTGGGGCGGCAGGCGCGGCGGCTTGAGGCCCTCGGGCCGATGGGTCGACAGGGCGCGGGCCAGAAAGGCGGCGGCGACGCCCGGGACGGCGACGCCGAGGGTCAACCCCGCCTCCACGGTCCAGCGCCCGGTTCCCTTGTGGGCCGCCGAGTCCCGGATCACCTCGATCAACGGTTCGCCGGTCTCGCTGTCCACGGCGTCGAGGACCGTCGCGGTGATCTCCATCAGGTAGGAGGCCGCCGCTCCCTGGTTCCAGGCCCGCGCGTGCCGCGCCATCTCCGACGGTGTCAGGCCGCCGGGGCCGTCCAGGAGCAGATAGACCTCGGCCAGCGTCTGCATCAGGGCGTATTCAATGCCGTTGTGGGCCATCTT
Organism: uncultured Rhodobacterales bacterium; assembly: GCA_964521375.1. GTDB lineage: Bacteria > Pseudomonadota > Alphaproteobacteria > Rhodospirillales > Rhodospirillaceae > CAZFRK01. The sequence goes on along the minus strand of CAZFRK010000030.1, from coordinate 11,739 downwards.
GACGAAGTGGCCGGCGCCTCCCGAACCGAAGGTATCGAAGCACGGTTTGCCGTCACCGGCCTTGGCGGCGATGGCCGACAGCAGGGGCGCGACGGCGTCGATGGCCTCGGTGGGACCTCCGGCCATCAGGGCGGGGCCATGCCGGGCGCCTTCCTCGCCCCCGGAGACACCGAGGCCGATCAGCCGCACGCCGAGGCGGGCCAGGGCCTCCTGGCGTCGTTCCGTATCGCGAAAGTGGGTGTTGCCGCCGTCGATCAGGATGTCCCCCGCGCGTAGGGAGGGGGTCAGGCGCTCGATCAGGGCGTCGACCGGCTTCCCGGCCTTGACCATCATGAGGACCTTGCGCGGCCCGGCGAGGAAGGGCAGGACCTCTTCCGGCGCCCGCGCCACGGCGACGTGCGGCTCCAGCATTGGGCGAGCGGTCTCGACAGCCTCGGGGAAGGGGTCTCCGGCGATCACGGAGAAGCCCTTGTCGGTCAGGTTGAGCGCCAGGCTGCGGCCCATCACTCCCAGGCCGATGACGGCGATATCCTTGGGCGCGGCGGTCATGGCGTGATCTCCTGGTCTGAGGGGCGGTGACGGGCGGCGATGGTTCGGACCCCGCGGATGGTGGCGTCGCGCCCGGCGACCCAGCGGGCCGACAGGGCGGCCTCGCGGAAGGCTCGTTCGTAGGGCAGGCGCAGGCGCGGCGTGCAGACAAGAAGGATCTGGCCGCGATCCGCCTCCGGGTAAAGGGCGCGCATGGCACGGACTTCCGATCCGATGAGCAGGCCAGACAGGTAGCTTTCCACGCCGTCGGGCGCCAGGCCGCCGTAAAGGCCCCGGCTGCGGGCGGTGAACAGGTGATGCAGCAGGCCGCCGGGCCGGTCGGCTTGGGCCAGTCCGGCGTCGAAGGCGGCGGCGTCGAAATCCGCCCCGGTCGTCGCCGTCAGGCCGAGGACGGAGTGGGTGGTCATCACCTCGAACACCTCGCCGGTCATGGAGGTGGTGAAGGCGATCAGCGTGCCGTTCTCCACGCGGGCCCACTTGGAGTGGGTTCCAGGCAGGCAAAGCAGGGCATCGGCGCGGCCCGTTTCCGCCAGGGCGCCGAAAATCTGCACTTCCTCGCCACGCATGACGTCCACGGCCTCGTCCTGGCGCCGGGCGCCGGGCAGGATATAGGCGCCGGGGAGGTCGGGAACCGGAACGATCCCGACCGCAAGGTCGTTCGCCGTCAGTGGTAGGGGCGGCTGCGGAGCCGGATGCCAGCCCTGCGGCGCGCCGACCATGCCGCACAGGTAGATGGGCGGACGGTCGCCCCGACGCCAGCCCGAAACGTGGCTGTCGCAGGCGGCGGCGAATCCGTCGCGGTCCAGCCCGCGCATGCCGGGACCATCGGGGATTTCGTCCAGCACCGCGCCCGTCGTCGTGTCGACCAACCAGGCGCGGAAGGAGGTCGTGCCCCAGTCGACGATGATGACGCGGTCGCCGGTCATGGACCCAGATCCCGCCACGCGGCGACCAGACGCCGGGCGGCGTCGGCCACCTCGGCCGCCGGGCGGCCCTGCTTCCACAGGTCGCCGCCGATTCCGAGGCCCGCGCATCCGGCGGCCCGATAGTCGGCGAAGGCCGCCGGTCCGATGCCGCCGACGCCCAGGACCGGCAGATCCGGCGGCAGGACGGCGCGGACGTCCTTGATGTAGCCCGGTCCCACGCGGCTGGCCGGGAAGATCTTGAGCATGGAGGCTCCGGCCCGCGCCGCCGCGAGGCATTCGGTCGGCGTCAGGCAGCCGATCAAGGAGGTGAGGCCATTGGCGGTCGCGGCGCGGATGACGTCGGGATCGGTGTTGGGCGTGACGATGAATTGGCCCCCCGCCGCCTTGACGCGCGCCACGCCGTCCGCCGACAGCACGGTTCCCGCGCCGACGGCCACGGCGCGCGGGCAGGTCGTGGCCAGACGGCGGAGGCTTTCGAAGGGATCGGGGGAGTTCAGCGGTACCTCGATCAGGGTGATGCCCGCCGACACCAGGGCCTCGGCCACCGCCGGAACCTCCGGTGGCGTGATGCCGCGCAGGATGGCGACCAGGGGCATGGCCTCGAAGGCGTCGAGGAAGGCGGCGTCGCTTACCATTCCGACACGCTCCCGTCTTCGTGGCGCCACGCCGGATTACGCCAGCGATGGCCTTCCTTGGCCCGCTCGACGACGAACGCCTCGTTGATCTCGACGCCCAGGCCGGGGCGGGTCAGGGCGGGGAGATAGCCGTCGGTGATTCGCAGGGGGGCCGGGTCCACCAGATAGTCGAGCACATCGTTGCCGACGTTGTAGTGGATGCCCATGGACTGTTCCTGGATGAAGGCGTTGTGGGCCACGAAGTCCAGGTGCAGGGAGGCGGCCAGCGTCAGTGGGCCGAGCGGGCAATGCGGCGCGATGGCGACGTCGTAGGCTTCGGCCATGGCGGCGATCTTGCGGGCCTCGGTCAAGCCGCCGCAGTGGCTGATGTCGGGTTGCAGGATATCGACCATGCGCTGTTCCAGGATATCCCGGAAGGCGAAGCGGGAGTGCAGCCGTTCCCCGGTGGCGATGGGATAGCCGAGGCCCGAGGCGATCTGCGGCAGGCAGTACAGGTGTTCGGGCAGGACGGGTTCCTCCACGAACAGCGGGTGGTAGGGCTCCAGTTCCCGCAGCAGGACCTTGGCCATGGGGCGGTGGACGCGACCGTGAAAGTCGATGGCGATGCCGATGTCCGGGCCGACGGCTTCCCGCGCCTCGGCGACACGGGCGACGGCGGCGTCGATCTTGGCGTGGCTGTCGACGATGGCCAGTTCCGGGGTGCCGTTCATCTTGAAGGCGGTGAAGCCCTTGGCGACCACTTCCTTGGCCTGACGGCCCACGTCGGTCGGGCGGTCGCCGCCGATCCAGCAGTACATGCGCATCTTGTCGCGCACCGGCCCGCCGAGCAGGCTGTGAACCGGCTGGCCCAGCACCTTGCCCTTGATGTCCCAGAGCGCCTGGTCGATACCGGCGATGGCCGACATGAGGATGGGGCCGCCGCGATAGAACCCGCCGCGATAGAGGCTCTGCCAGATGTCCTCGATGGGGCCGGGGTCGCGGCCGATCAGTTGGTCGGCCAGTTCGTGGACGGCGGCGTCGACGGTGGCGGCGCGGCCCTCGATGACCGGCTCTCCCCAGCCGCAAACACCTTCGTCGGTTTCGATTTTCAGGAACAGCCAGCGCGGCGGTACCGGAAAAGTCTTCAGGGCGGTGATCTTCATGATCGGATCCCTATTTCAGCATCCATAGCGCCATGTCCGGGAAGGACAGCATCAGCGCCAGAACGATCAACTGCATGACGATGAAGGGCAGCAGCGAGCCGAAGATGTCCTTCAACTGGATTTCCGGTGGCGCGACGCCTTTCAGGTAGAAGGCCGCAGGTCCAAAGGGCGGACTGAGGAACGACACCTGCATGTTGACCGCGAACAGGATGCCGAACCAAATCGGGTCATAGCCGAGCTGGGTGATGATCGGCACGAAGATCGGCAGGGTCAGCATGGCGATGCCGATCCAGTCCAGGAACAGGCCCAGGACCAGAAGGATGAGCATCATGGTCAGGATGATGACCACCGGCGCGGCGTCGATGCCCAGGATGGTGGTCGAGACGAAGCGGTTGCCGCCCATCAGGTTGTAGACGCCGACCAGGGTCGCGGCGCCGACGCCGATCCAGATGATCATGCCGCAGGTGGTCAGCGTCTGCATGACGCTTTCATGCAGAAGCTTGATGTTGAACTCGCGGCGGATGACGGTGCCCACCAGGACGCCGAAGACGCCCATGGCGGCGGCTTCCGTGACGCTGGCGACACCGGCGTAGATGGTCCCCAGCACCATGAAGGCGATGGCGGCGGGCAGGATGATGGCCTTCAACGCCGTCTTGCGCTGTTCGGCCTTTTCCTCCGGCGGCAGGGGCGGCATGGCCGGGGCCAGGGACGGGTTGATCAGGCAGCGCGTCAGCACATAGGTCATGTACATGCCCGCCAGCAGCACGCCCGGCGTGATGGCGGCCAGGAACAGGTCGGCGATGGAGACGCTGGCGATCAGGCCGTAGATGATCAGCACGATGGACGGCGGGATCATGGTGCCCAGCGATCCGCCGCCGCAGACCACGCCGATGGCGATCTTGCGGTCATAGCCCAATCGCAGCATCTGCGGCAGGGCCAGGATGCCCAGCAGGACGATTTCGCCGCCGATGATGCCCGACATGGCGGCCAGGAAGACGGCGACCACCAGGGTCTGGACGGCGACGCCGCCGGGCAGGCGCCCGGCCAGGACGCGCATGCCGTTGAACAGATCCTTGGCGATCCCCGATCTGTCCAGCAGGGACGCCATGAAGACGAACATCGGCACGGCGACCAGGGAATATTCGGTGATGAAGCCGTAGACCCGGCTGATGACCAGCGGGATGGCGTTGGGGCCGAACCAGCCGACGGTGAAGACCAGCGCCACCAGTCCGGTGACGAAGGCCAGGGGAAGGCCGGTGAGCAGCAGCAGGAAGATACTGCCGACGAGCACGTAGGTGCCCCATTCGATGCCCATGGCCTGAAGACCGAGACCGCCCATCTTACGTCTCCTCGCCTCGCGGCGCCGCGGCGCGCGCGTCGACGTCCGGCGCGCCGCGCAGGGCGTGGACGATATGCAGCACCGTCTGCACGGTCATGATGATGAGGGCGATCAGGATGATGCCCTTGGTCAGCGCCGGAAACGGCGGGTTCCAACTGGTACCCGAGCGTTCCAGGGACAGCTCGCCCATCGGATTGTGGGACGACCGCCAGAACAGCACGTAGGCGGCGTAGGTCATGCCTCCGGCGAAGCCGAGCGTGATGACGCCGTTGAAGACGTCCAGCCAGCGGCGGACGCGCGGGCCGACGGCGTCGTAGATCAGCCGCACGCGGATGTGCTTGTCGCGGGCCATGGCCACCGGACCGCCCAGCGCGAAGATGATGGCGATCATGAAGACCGTGGTTTCGTGCACCCAGGAGGTCGGGCTGTCGAAGACGTAGCGGCTGATGACCTCCAGGACGGAAATCGCCATGGCGATGAAGACCAGCCATGCCAGCAGGCGCCCGCACCATTCGATGCCGCCGTCAAGGCGCGTGCGGATGTGGCCTTCGGCGCCGCCCTTGCCGACGGGCTGAAGGCCGCCGGGTCCGGCGGGCAGGGCGGGACCGGCGGTCGCCTGATCCGCCCGCGGCGGCTGTTCGGGAGAAGAGAACGTGTCGGACATGGAAACCTCCTTCCGCGTCGAGGGCGGAGGCAAGGGGGAGGAGCAGGGGGAGAGGGGGCGCCCGGTCCGGGGTGGGACGGGCCGGGCGCCGTGACCGGTTACATCAGGTTCCGTTCGGTCAGGAACGTGACGACCGAGTCATAGACCTTCTGGGTCAGCTCGTTCTTCTTGGCCCAGGTTTCCCATTCCTGCTTGGCGATGTTGCGGAACTTCTTGCGTTCCTCGGCCGGCATGTCGATCACTTCGATGTTGGGATCGGCGCGGGCTTCCTTCACCGCTTCCAGGTCACGGGCCTTCAGCTTGAAGACGAGGTTGTAGGCCAGGGCGTCGGTGGCGGTTTCCATGATCGTCTTGATGTCGGCGGGCAGGCCGTCCCAGATCTGCTTGTTCATGGACACGGCGACCATCGGCAGGCTGTGGAAGCCCGGATAGTTCGGATAGCGGGCGAACTGATGCAGGCCCTGGGCGTGGTTGGTGGAGAAGACCGTGTAGTCGGCGGCGTCGATCACGCCCTTCTCAAGGCCGGTGTAGACCTCGGAGCCGGGCAGATTCACCGGCGCGGCGCCCGCCTTGGCGAAGATCTCGTAGACCATGCCTTCCGGGGCGCGGACCTTCAGGCCCTTGAGGTCTTCGACGGAGCGGATCGGCTTCTTGGTGACGAAGGCTTCCAGGCCCGTCGCGGCGGCGCCGATCAGGTGGACGTTGTAGGGTTCGACCAGTTCGTTGTAGAGGGCCTCGCCGCCACCGAACTGCATGTATTCCAGGAACTCCAGCGGGTCGCCCCAGGCGCCGACCAGGTTGCCGAGCATGGAAAAGGCCGGGTTGAGGCCGGAGAAGTAGCTGGGGTCGGTCAGGTGGCCCTGAAGGATTCCCGAGCCGACGGCGTCCAGGGTCTGATTGTGGGGCACCACGGCGCCGGTGGGCAGGATTTCGATGTGCACCCGGCCACCGGACATGGTTTCGATGTCCGCCGCCCACTGCTGCTTGATCTTGTACTGCGGTTCGCCCGCCGACTCGGAGGTCTGGAACGTCCATTCGTAGTCGGCGGCCAAGGCGCCCTGGCTCAACAGGGCCAGGCCGACGGCGGCGCTCAGAAGATGTCTGGCCGTACGGGCGATCGGTGAAGCAGTCATCGGAGTACCTCCAGTGTTGATTTGCCCGGCCCTTTTGCCGGGCCTTGGTCGTCCGTCCCGCCCCGGTCAGGGCGGCGGCGGCGGTGTCAGCCTTGCCCGCAGGCGGGCAAGGACATCGTCGTCGCCGGAGGGGGAGGACAGTCCGAGGTCGAACCCGGTTCTGTTCATGACCCGCAAGGCGGCGTCGAAGGCTGCATCCGGCTCCCGCAGCCGGATGGCGTTCATCAGCGTCCGGTGACGCTCAAGGCTGTCGCGCAATTCGTCGGCGGTGTCGTTGCTCTTGCGGATGACGAGCAGGATCGACGGCTGGAGAATATGCGCGAGCTGCGACCACACCAGATTGTGGGTGGCGCGGTAGATGGCGGTGTGAAAGGCGATGTCGGCGAGGGTGAAGGCGGCGTCCGGTTGGCCCGACTGGGGGTCTTCCCAGTTTCGTTCCATGACATCGAAGGCGTCCTCGATGGCGACCAGGTCGCGGGCCTTGGCGCGGGTGGCGGCCAGGGCGGCGATCAGCGGCTCGGTGGTCCGCCTGAATTCGAAGACCTCGCGCAGAATGCCGGGATTGGGAGCCGCGTAGTCGACCATCCAGCCGGTTACGGCGGGGTCGAGGATGCTCCACTCCCGGTATTCCTGGACGGTGGTGCCGCGCCCCGCCTGACGACGGATGATGCCCAGCGCGGCCAAGGGCGCCAGACCAGAGCGTACGGACGCCCGACTGATGCCGAATGTCTCCGCCAGTTCGGTTTCCTTGGGAACCACGGCGCCGGGGGTCAGTTCGCCCGAGAAAATGCGCCGGGCCAGGTCATCGGTGATCTGGTTGCCTATGTCCGACCGATTGGCGATGTCCGTTTGGCGCCTTTGGACGTTTTCCATATGGGCCATTGCTGTTGTTCTCCCCCATAGTCCAACAACGGTACGCTTTGTCTGACATTTCCGCAATAATGTTCAACATTATGAGGCGGGCCAACGCCTTGCGCTTGAGAAGGGGCTTTTCCCGGCCAACGATGCCCGGAAGACTCGTGACGGCGACCGCCTGAACGGTGGCGCCCATCGGCTCCATGGACGGTTCACGTCCGTAAGCCCACGGTCATGTCAGGATGGCACGGTGGGTGACGCGGCGATATCAACCGAAAGGATGGCGCGGCGCCGTCAGGGCGGCCTGCAGCATGATGGCGCCCAGAATCAGGATGAGGGCGCCTCCGGCCATCCGGACCGATAGGCTCAGGCGTCGCCACAGGTTGTCGGGCAGGCGGGCCAGGCGGGCGACGGCGGCGGCGGGACCGCGCGTCGCCGCGACACCTCCGGCCAGTAGGGCGACGGTGACCGCGGTCCCGGCGCCGATGGCGTAGCTGGCGGCGATGCCAAGGGTCCAGAAGCCCAGGCCGAAACAGAGGGCGACCACCAGAAGACTGCCCGTGCACGGCCGCAAACCGGCGGCCAACGCCAGGGCGACGCCGGACCGGCCTTCGGTCGCGGTCGGCGGCGGGGCGTGGTCATGACAGCGACAGGCCGTCGCCGTCGGGCCGTGCCCATGCTCGTGCCCGTGGTCATGACCCTGAGGGTCTGAAGGGGGCACGGCGGTTCCGCGCGGTGCCAAGGAGCCTCGGGTCGTCTTTCTCCAGAGGCGGTCCATGAGGGGGCGCAGGGCGCCGACCACCAGCCAAAGGCCGACCAGCATGATGGCGGCGTAGCTGGCCGGTTCCAGGATATCCGTCGCCTTACGGCTGATCCATCGCATGCCCGTTCCGGCGATCAGGAACCCGGTGCCCACCAGGGCGACGGCCACCGTGGCTTGGACGAGGGCCGTCAGCCCGGCGAGCAGCATGACCCGCCGGATCCGGACCCGCGTCGCCGCCGCGTAGGCGGCGAGGACCGCCTTGCCGTGACCGGGACCGACCGCGTGGAAGACGCCATAGAGGAAGCAGGCGGTGGTCAGGGGGGCCAGACCGGCGAGACCCGGATGGGCCTGCCACGCCTTGACGGCGTCGACCAGCGCGCCTTGGAGGGTGGCTTGGGTGTCGCGGACCCAAAAGGCGGCCAAGGTCAGGAGATGCTCGATCCGTTCCGGCAGGACCCACGCGAGGAGGAGGATCGTCACCAGGGCAAGCCCGATCAGGACGTTTCCCTTGGTCAGTCGCATGTCAGGACCACCCTTTCCGCGAAGCGACCGCCAGGGCCGTCCGTTCCCGGCTCCACTTCCTGGGCGAAGAGGCTTTCGCTCATCATCAGGGCTTCCTCCATGCCGGGCGCGGGCAGGACGCGGTACTGGCAGCTCTCCGACGGCTGGTCGAGGGAGACGGGCCGCTTCTTGAGCAATTCGACGCCGATATAAAGGCTGGGGTCGAACAGGCGGATCGTCACGCCGTCCGGGCCGGGCCTGAGGGGGTGCTCCAGGGGCAACGTGAAGCGATAGACCAACCTGTCGCCATCCATGTGGGCTTCGTAGTCCGTCGCCTCCCGCGTCGGTAGGCGTTCGCCGTCGGCGCGGATGTCGGTGAAGTAGAACCACTCCTTCAGGTTGACCATGGCGTCGGCGATCAGAGGTGACAGTTCGTCCGGCGCGTAGAGGCCGTCCCCGTTCGTGTCCAGTCCGTCGACCGCGACCTGGGAGTAAAGCTCGTCCATGGTCCAACGGACCTGCAAACGGGTAAGACGCTCCTCGGCGTCCAGTGTCAGGGACAGGTGAGCGTCGATCCAGACGTGTGGATGGGCGGCGGCCTCGCCACCTTCCGCCAGAAGGGCGCAGAGGGCGAGGAGCGGGGCGGAAAGCCGGTGCGACGTCATGGCCGTGCGGAATGCCTCGGAGACGGTGTCCGGGCCCCGATGACGTCGGGCCGGAAAATGAGAATGAGGCAGAATCGCGGGTTCGGTCGCGGGGGTCAAGTTACGGATTGCCCTTTCCCCGCGCCTTCGCCGGTCGATCACGGCGCTTTCGCGTTCACGCCGACGGGCTTGCTGAACATGGCGAGGTCCACCACCGGCTCCGACCGGAATCGTATGTGAAGGGAGATCGAGGCGGCATTGTGTCCGCGGGGGTCGATAAAACAGGCTGCTGTCGCCGGGCCCGCGGGTCGCGCAGGGACATGGTGGTCAGCCAATTCGCCAGAGGTGTTCCCCAATAGGGCCGCGCCGCGTCAGGTGATGAGCTTTCCGTCGGCGCCGAAGAACGGGGACCGTCCACCGAAGTCGCCGATCACGCTCAGGTGCGTGAGAAGGCCGCCGTCCTCCGTCCAGCGATGCAGGTGCAGGCCCGGCGGCTCCATGACGAAGGCTGGAGCGCCGTCGAGCGTCAGGTCCAGGTCGACCTGATGGGCCGGGGACGGAACGCAACTGGCCGGAACCCCGGCCCAAACCGTATGGATGGGGCGGTGAAGATGGCCGCACAGGATGGCGCGTACGCCGGGCGCCGCCCGCACGATGGTCGCCAGCCGGTCGCCGCCGACGGTCAGGTTCTGTACGTCCATGTGCCGGATACCGGTCACGAAGGGCGGATGGTGCAGGAACAGCAGCGTCGGTGCCTCGGGGGCCGCGCCCAAGGTTCGCTCCAGCCAGTCGAGGCGTCGGTCGCAGAGAACACCGTCCGGACGGCCCGTCTGGTGACTGTCCAGCCCGATCAGCCGCAGCGGCGGCAGGTCGAGGACGAATTGCACGAAGCCGTCGTCGTTCAGGGGGGCGGCCTCGGGGAAGGCGGCGTGTAGGGCGGTTGACATCGAATCTCCACATGGATGAGCAATTGTTCAGCCCCCCTTGCCTG
>CAZFRK010000030.1:0-1587 GCA_964521375.1 uncultured Rhodobacterales bacterium | reverse complement strand
GCGTGTAGGGCGGCGCGGCTGTCGTGGTTTCCCGGCACGATGGCGTAGGGCAGGCGGAGGTCCGCCAGGATGTCGCGCAGCACGGCGTATTCGCCCACCGCCCCGACATCGCCCATGTCGCCGGTGAACAGAACCACGTCGGGGATGGGCGTCAGGGCGTTCAGATGGACGACGCAACGCTCCATGGCGGCGGCGGTGTCGACGCGGTTATAGGCCAGCTTGCGGTTTTCGCGAATGTGCAGGTCCGAAACCTGGGCGATCAGCAGGGACCGGGAGGTCATGGGGAAACGGACTCCGGGGCAGGGTCGGCGGGAAACACGAGGATGCGGTCGGCCAGAACGCCGAGGGCGATGGGCGCGCCCTCGCGCAGGTCGAGGTGGGGCGGCGCGTCGACGACCAGGGGCGCGCCGTGTCCCTCGGCCAGGACATGCAGGCGCTGACGGTCGCCCATGAAGAGGACTTCGGAGACGATACCGTGAATGTCGCCCTCTTGTCCCGACGCCAGGGTCAGGGCGTCCGGTCGCAGGAAGGCTTCGACCGGTCCGTCCGCCAGTCCGTCCCGCGGCGTGACGGGAAGGGACAGGGGGCGGCGAAGGGGGGCGCAGGTCAGGGTCTTTCCGGTGACGCGGCCCGGCACGCGGTTGCTGGTGCCGATGAAGTCGGCGACGAAGCGCGACGCGGGGGCGGAATAAATCTCCCTCGGGGTGCCGATCTGGGCGATGTGGCCTTTGTTCATGGCGACGATGCGGTCGCCCAGGGCCATGGCCTCGTCCTGATCGTGCGTCACGTAGACGGCGGTGATGCCCAGGGTGCGCAGCAGGCGGTTGATTTCGGACCGCAGGCTGACGCGCAGCTTGGCGTCCAGGGCGGTGAGTGGCTCGTCCAGCAGAAGGACGCGCGGCTCCACGGCGATGGCGCGGGCCAAGGCCACGCGTTGCCGTTGGCCGCCGGAAAGCTGCGAAATGGCGCGGCCGGCAAGGTCGGAAATATGCATCATCTCCAGCATGCGACCGACGCGACGGGTGCGTTCTTCCGCGGCGACGCGCTGGACCTTCAGCCCATAGCCGACGTTCTCCGCCACGGTCATGTTGGGAAACAGGGCATAGGACTGGAACACCATGCCGACCCGACGTTTTTCGATGGGGCGGGGCGTGACGTCGTCGTCGCCGAACAGGACGCGGCCCCCGGCGTCCGGTGTTTCCAATCCGGCGATGATGCGCAGGGTCGTCGTCTTGCCGCAGCCGGACGGGCCGAGCAGGACGACGGTTTCACCGCCGTCGATGGTCAGGTCGATGGGGTCCAGGGCGCGCGTGCCGTCGGCGAAGGTCTTGCCGCACCGTTCAAGGGTGATGCGCGTGCGTTCGATCATGGGGTCTCTCCGGCGGGACGGACGGTCTTGGCGCGGCGCCGCCAGCGGGCGGCCACCTGCATGGCGGTCAGCAGCGGCACGATCATGACGAAGAAGATCAGGGTATAGGCGCTGCCGATCTCCATGCGCATGGAGGCATAACTGTCGGCCAGACCAACGGGCAGGGTCTTGGTCAGCGGCGTGTGCAGCATCCAGGTCAGGTTGAATTCGCCGATGGA
>CAZFRK010000029.1:0-16078 GCA_964521375.1 uncultured Rhodobacterales bacterium | reverse complement strand
TCCGACGGTGCTGCCCGACGGCTGGCGCGTCTCGCCCGAGGGCGTGCTTGACCTCGATCCCCTGCTGGCCGCCCTGGCCGACGGCATGCCCGCCGAGCGCGGCGCCGACCTGTTCCACGGCACCCTGGGCGCCGCCCTGGCCGATTGGGCCACCCGCGCCGCCGCCGCCGAGGGCGTGACGGACGTCGCCCTGGGCGGCGGCTGCTTCTTCAACGCCGTCCTGCGGGCCGACCTGGAGGCACGCCTGCGCGCCACCGGCCTGACGCCGCGCCTTCCCAAGGCGTTGTCCCCCGGCGACCCGGCGATCAGCGCCGGGCAGGCGTGGCTGGCCGCCCTGACCCTGGAGCAGGGGGATGTGGCCCCATGACCGCCGCCCTGACCCAGATCGGCGCCTACGGCCTGTTGGTGACGCTGGTCGGCACGCTCGGCGGCGAGGCGTTCCGCTCGCCCCTGCTCTATGCCCTGGCCTGGGCGGGCCTCGGCCTCTACCTGCTCGACGCCGTCCTCCACCTGGGCACCAAGGGGCGCGGCTTCCTGGCCTCGGCCCTGCTGACCGCCGCCCTCGCCGTCGCCCTGCTGCCGGACGCCCGCCCAGCCCTGACCGCCGCCCTGAACCGGGCCGTCTTCATCGCCACGCTGTTCACCGCGCTGGGCATGCTGCGCGAGGCCGCCGGAACCTCGGACATGGTGCGCCGCTGCGGCCTGTTTCTGGCCGGACAGAGGCCGGGACGGCGCTACGCGGCGCTGACGACGGGCGCCCACCTGTTCGCCGTCATCCTCAACTTCGGGTCGGTGGCGCTGCTCGGGGCCTTGGTCGAGCGGTCCCTGGAGGGCGACCGGAGCCATCGCGGCCGCCTGCGCGAACGCCGCATGATGACGGCCATCCATCGCGGCTTCGCCGTCATCCTGACGTGGTCGCCGCTGACCGTTTCCATGGCCGTGGTCCTGACCGCCCTGCCCGACACCGGGTGGAGCGACGTCGCCCCCTGGTGCGCCGGTCTGACGGCCAGCCTGCTCGGCCTCGGCTGGCTGCTCGACCGCCGCATCAAGCCGCCGCGCGGCATGGCGCCCTCGCCCCACCGCGAGGCGCCGGGCACCTGGTCCCTGGTCCTGCCCATCGTCGGACTGGTCGCCGCCGTCTTCGCCCTCGGCTTCGTTCTGGAGGAAATCTTCGCCGTCCGGCTGGTCGCCGGGGTCATGGCCGCCGCCCCGGTGGTGGCCGGGGCATGGCTGCTGACCCAGGAACGGCGGCCCGTCGCGACCCTGCGCCGCCTGGGCGATCATATCCGCGACGGCTTCCCGGCCTACCGCCTGGAGCTGGCGATCCTGACCGCCGCCGCCTTCGTCGGCAGCCTGATCGGCGCCCTGCTGCCCGGGGATCTGGTCGCCCGGGCGCTTGACGCCATCCCCCTGCCCGCCTGGGGACTGGTCGCCCTGCTGGCCTGGGTGACCGTCGCCCTGGGACAGGCCGGGCTCAATCCGGTGCTGACGGTCAGCGCGCTGGCCGGTGTCCTGCCGCCGCCCGACGTCCTCGGCGTGCCGCCCGAGGCGGTGGCCCTGGGCCTGACGGGCGGCTGGGCGCTGACCGCCGCGTCATCGCCCTTCGGGGCCGCCACGCTCATCGTTGGACATATGACCGGGCTAGGCCCCTACACCGCCGGCGCGCGCTGGAACGGCCCCTTCGCCGTCATCGGATTGCTGTTCGTCACCTTATGGGTGGGGCTGGTCACGGCGCTGGCCGGATAGAGACGGGCCGCGACGGGGTTCTGATGGCCTAGTTCTTTTGAAAGGTCTGGAAAGCAACGCTTGTTCGGTCCATTATTCGCTCCTGGTACAACCCGCGGATAAATCAGGATTGTGTCGCCCCGCCTAAAGGGGAGACAGGGGAGACAACCAAGCCATGTCCGAACTCACTCCCGCCAGCAAGGGCCAACTCGCCACCGTCGGTGGTCGCGACGTCGCCACCCAGGCAGAGCAGGTCTTCGTCACCGTCTACGTCGAAGGGCAGCTCTTCGGCATCCCGGTCGAACGGGTTCAGGACATCCTCATCCCCGAGAAGATCGCCCGCATTCCGTTGGCCCCGCCGGAAGTGGCCGGGTCCATCAATCTGCGCGGTCGCATCGTCACCGTCATCGACGTGCGCACCCGTCTGGGCCTGACCAAGAAACCGCGCAAGGCCGGAAACGTCATGTGCGTGACGGTCGAGCAGGGCCAGGAGCTTTATTCGCTGATGGTCGACAGCGTCGGCAACGTCCTGAACCTGCCGATCCGCAATATCGAACCCAACCCTTCGACCCTGGACCCGCGCTGGCGCGGCATTTCCTCGGGCGTCGTGCGGCTGGAAGGCGAGTTGCTGATCGTCCTGGACGTCGACGCCTTCCTCAACTTCGGCGACGACAAGCCGGTCGCCGCCGCCGCGGGACGCTGACGCCAAGGGCGTCCACCACCACGGCCCGCCCCGGCGACGCCGGACGGACGGACAGCGCGAGGCCGCCTTCGGGCGGCCTTCGGCGTTTCCGGGCCGCCCCTCGTCCCGCTTCAAGCACCGTCGCGGCGGCGGCCTCAGTCGTCGTCCGCCGACCGCATCAGGCGGCCCCGCTCTGTGACAAGGACCAAGGCCAGGGAGACGGTCGCATAGCCCGCGAAGCCCACGGCGATGGGGATGACCGTGCCGTCATAGGCCTGTCCGGCCAACCAGCCCAGGCCCGCCGACAGCGACGTGGTCACGAAGCCGACCATGGACGACGCCATTCCGGCGATATGCCCCATCGGCTCCATGGCCAGGGCATTGAAGTTCGGCGCGATTAGGCCGAAGCAGAAGAAGCACACCATCAGCCATGCCATGAACAGCCACAGGGGCGGCTGCGACGGCGCGGCCAGGACGGCGAAGAGAAGGCTGCACAGGGAGAAGACCACCAGGGCCAGATGACTGACCCGCCGCATGCCCAGGCGCCCGACCATCCGGGCGTTGGCGACGCTGGCCGCCGCGATGGCCGAGGCGACGGCCCCGAAGGCGATCGGGAACGCCGTGTCGCTGAGGGCGAAGACCTCCATGAAGACCTGCTGCGAGGAGCCGACGTAGGTCATCAGGGAACCGAAGACGCAGCCCACGGCGACGGCGTAGCCGATCGTCTGGCGGGTGGTCACCACCTTGCGGAAGGCCTGTCCCAGCGACCACGGAGACAGCGGCAGGCGATCCCCCGGCGGACGGGTCTCGGGCAGGCGCAGGGCCGACCACAGGATGGCCGCTAGGCCGACGAAGGCCAGCATCCCGAAGATCCAGCGCCAATGCGCCACCTGGACCACCATGGCGCCCAGGCTGGGGGCGACGATGGGCACGAAGATGAAGACCATCATGACGAAGGACATGATGCGCGCCATGCCGCGCCCGGCGAAACGGTCACGCACCACCGCCATCGCCACGATGCGCGGCGAGGCGCCCCCCAGGCCCTGAAGGAAGCGGGCGGCCAGCATCAGCTCGAAGCTGGGCGCGACGACGCACAATCCGGCGCCGATCACATAGATCAGGATGCCCCAGGCCAGGACCGGCTTGCGCCCGAAGCGGTCGGACAGCGGCCCAACCACCGGCTGACCGACAGCGAAGCCGACCAGATAGGCGGTGATGACCAACTGCCGGTCGTTCTCCGCGACCAGATGGAAGGCTTCGGAGATACCGCCCAGGGCCACCAGCATGACGTCGATGCTGAGCGCCGTCAGGGCCATCAGCAAGGCGATCAGGGAGACGAACTCCGCGAAGCCCGGCTCGCGCCGGCCAACGGGAGGCGCTCCCGCGGCGGGCGGCGGGGAAGGGTGTGTCATCGAACGGTCTCGTTTTCTGGGGCGCCGAAGGCGCACGTCTCTGTTGAGATCGGCGGGCGGACAGCCTACCATCGGGGCGCGTCGTTGGCGTCGCTCCCCCGGCCAATCCGCTCCCCCGGACGCAGGATCATTGGCAACACCATACAGGGAACGATCATGGCCAACATCACGTTTTCCGGCCCCACCCTCGCCAAGGACGTCACGGTCTACGCCGTGGCGGGCGATCGGGGCACCCTGCTGTCCGTCGCCCGCAAGCACGACCTGGGCATTCCCTTCCAATGCACGGACGGCGAATGCGGGTCCTGCCTCATCAAGGTGACCTACCTGGGAGACGCCCAACCCAAGGCCGCCACCTTGTCCGAAAAGGAAAAGGTGACCCTCTCCATCAACGGCAAGATGGATAAGGCGACCCTGCGCGAAATCGAAACCAACGACCTGCCGCCGAAGTATCGTTTGGCCTGCCAGTTCTTCGTCCCCGACGAGGATATCCTGGTCGAATTCAGCGGCGAGCCGGGAGTGGAGATCGACCTCCGCCGCGACAAGGCCACCGTCTGACCGGCGGGCAAAGCGAAGGGGCGCCACCGCACGCGCCCCTTCGGCCTTTCCGGGCGTCAGGCGCCGTCGCGGTGAAGTGGCAGGCGCAGGGTGAAGGTGGTGCCCTCGCCGACCGTGCTGACGGCGGTGATGGTGCCGCCGTAGGTTTCCATGATGGTGCGGCAGATGCTCAGGCCCATGCCGGTGCCCTCGCGCCCGTCGGCCCGCCGCGAGAAATAGGGATCGAAAATGCGGCCCAGAACATCCGACGGGATGCCCACGCCGCTGTCCATGAAGGCGATCTCGACCCAGGCGCCGCCCTGCTCCGAGACCTCGGTCACGCGCCCCATGACCCGCATGACGCCGCCATCGGGCATGGCGTGAAAGGCGTTCTGCATCAGGTTCACCGCCACCATCCGGAGTTCCGGGTCCGTGGCGACGACGCGGGTTCCCAGCGGCGGCGGGCGGATGTCCAGCTCGACCCCGGAGATGGCGGCCTCGTAGCGCAACAGGGCGGCGGCATCCTCCAGCGCCCGCCCGACATCCACCGGCATCGCCCCCTCGGTGGGCAGATGGGCTAGGTTGAGCAGACGCTCCGACACGGAGATGCACTGTTCCACCTGATCCTGGACCACCGTCAGGTAGCGCGTCAGGTCCGCCGGGTCGCGGATCATCTCGGCGCTGATACCGCCCTTGCAGAGCAGGCCCTCCAGGGCCATGCGGACGGCGACCAGGGGGTTGTGCACCTCATGGGCGACGCCGGTCGCCAGTTGCGCCATCTCCGAAAGGCGCTGGCCGTGCGACATGTCGACGTCGGCGGTCATGTCGCGGATGCTTTCGACGATCAGATGGCGCGGCCTCCCGTCGGGTCCGGGCACGCGCACGGCGGCGGCGGATATCTCGACGAAGAAGGTCTCGCCCGCCTCCGGATGACCGGGGCCGCGGCGATGTTCGTGAACGGCCTTGATGCTGTCGCCGCGCTCGGCCAGTTCGTACACCGGGCAGGTGACCAGAGTCGGCACGCAGGGCGCCTCGCGACCGTGGCTGCACTGGTAGCAGAAGCGGCCCACCATGTCCGCCGGGTCGGCGCCCTGCTGGCGGGCATAGGCCTTGTTGGCCGTCTGCACACGGAAGTCGGCGGCGTCGATGACGCGGATGCCGTCGGGAATGCCGTCGATCATGGCCTGGAGGAAAGCCCGCTGGCGTTGCTGGTCCAGGGCGCTGGCCTCCAGCGCCGAGGCCATGGAGTTGAAGGAGGTGGCCAGCCGCGCCACCTCGTCCCCGGCGCCAAGCGGCCCGTCCTGTGGCACGCGGGCCGACAGGTCGCCCCCGGCGATGCGGGCGCTGGCGGCGTCCAGACGGCTGAGCGGACAGACCACGAGGCGTTGCAGGACAAGGGTCAGGAGGCCGAGCGTCAGGGCCAGCACCAGACCGCCGGAGATGGCCAGCGTCAGCGCCGTTCCCATGGCCTTTCCGAGGATGGCGTCGGCCTCGTAGTCGACATAGAGGATGCCGTTGACCGGGTTGTCCTCGATCGCCCCGTGGCATTGCGTGCAGACCGGCTTGTTGTGCACCGGATTGACGCTCCGCATGACCTCGCGCCCCTTGGCGTCGGTCATGAAGCGGGTATGGGCGTCGACCGGCTCGTCGGGCAGGACGGTCCCCAGCATGTCGGGGTCGCTGGCGAAGCGGATTTCGTGCGACGGATCGAGGATCATCACGTCGGCGATGCCGTCCTGATCGCCCAGCCGCGACACGATCAGTTGCAGGCCGTCCAGGTCGCGCTTGACCATGGCGTTCTCAAGCGACGCCTGAAGCAGCCGGTTGATGCGCTCGGACGCCAGGCTGCGCTCTTCCTCGAGCTGGGCGCGGTAAAGACCGACGAACAGGACCAGGAAGGTGAGCGACGCCGTGCCCAGGACCACGGCGACGGCCAGAGCAACCTTGCGCGACAGGCGGGCCATCACCCACGCTTTCATCGTTCCCCCATGGACCCGTGACGTCCGAGACACCGACTATACAGGCGGCGCCTTCTACGCACACCCTCTAATATAAACATTACTTTCAATTACTTCCGGCACCCCAGCGGTTGTGCGCCAGGGTCGCGAAGGCGATACCCGCGAAAATCATGAGGAGACTGGCCCCATGATACCAATAGATCGCCTCCCCCAGGATGGGAGCGGCCATAAGGGCGGTGAACAAGGGCACCAGGTTGGTATAGAAGCCCGCCGCGTTGGCGCCGACGGCGCTGACGCCCTTGTTCCAGAAGAAGAAGGACCCCAGCGCCGGGAACACCGCCGTGAAGGCGACAATCCCCAGGCTGCTCCAGGTCATCGGCATATGGCCGCCGCCCAGGGCCAGGGACACGCCGTAGAGCGGGGTCACCACCAGCAGCCCGGCCCCCACCTGCGCGGTCAGGAACACCAGCGGCGGCAAGCCCGGCGGATAGACGCGCAGGGCGACCGAATAGAGCGCCCAGGTGAAGACCGCGACCAGCATCAGAAGGTCGCCCTCATGCAGCTGTAGGGACGCCAGTTGCGTCACGTCGCCGCGACCGATGACCAGCGCCACGCCCGCCACCGACAGCACCAGTCCCACGGTGCGCATCAGGCCGAACGGCTCGCGCAGCCAGACGAAGCTGACCAGCATGATGACCAGCGGCATGGTCGAGCCGACCAGGGTCGCGTTGATGGCCGTCGTCGTTTCCAGCGCCAGATAGAGAAACAGGTTGTAGCCACCCACCGACAAGGCCCCCAGCGCCACCACGCGCCCCCAATGGCGGGCGATGGCGCGCCGGTGCGCCAGGACGCCGGTCAGGCTGAACGGCAGCAACAGGACGAGCGCCAGCACCCAACGCCAGAAGGCCAGGGCGAAGGGACTCATCTCGGCCATGGCGATACGCCCGGCGATGGCGTTTCCGGCCCAGAACAGCGGCGGCAGGACGAGAATGAGGTAGGGCGACGTCGCCAGGCGGCGCAGGGGCGAGTTATCGGAGGTGTTTGGCACGGGTTCCTTCGACGTTGGTCTGACGGAAACGGTCTTGGTGCCCGCACCCTATCGCCATCCGCCCCCTAACAGAACACGCATTTTTTACAGGGCCGCCCCGCCCTCCCTCTTCCGACCCATGGACAAGGAAAGTCCGCCGCGCCATGCTCGCCTCCGACCGTCATCATCGGAGCCGTTATCAGGATGTTCACGCTCGACCCGCGCATCGAGGCCGACACCATTGACCTGGCCGTCTGGCCGTTGTGCCGGGTGCGCCTCATGAATGACCGCACCTATCCCTGGCTGATCCTGGTTCCGCAACGCCCCGACGTGACGGAACTCCATCACCTGGAGCCGCCCGACCGCACCCGCTGCATGCAGGAGGTGGCGCTCGCCGCGCGGCTTCTGGAAGAAACGACCCAGGCCGACAAGATCAACGTCGCCGCCCTCGGCAACGTGGTGCCGCAGCTCCACATCCATGTCATCGCCCGCTACAAGAGCGATCCCGCCTGGCCCCGCCCGGTGTGGGGGGTGAAGGAGGCGGAACCCTACGACGAGGCGTCCTTGGCGCACATCCTGCGGCTTCTCGGACCGGCCCTGGCTCCGCCGCTGCCCGGTGGCGGCGCATGACCCGACGCCAGCGGAGCATGGGGCGGGTCCTGGCGACCGTCGCGACCCTGGCGGTCCCGACGCCGCTTCTGGCCGCCCCGGCCCCGGTCCCGGCCTTGGCCCCGGCCACCACCATCGCCGCCGCCGAGGCGACCCGCCTCGCCCCGCCTCACTGGGGGCTGTCGCTGGTCCTGCCCGACGGCTGGCGCTGGGTCGAGCCTCAGGACTACGCGGCCCTGATCCTGCCTCCGGAGACCCTGCCCAACGGCGACGCCGTCACCCTGGCCCTGCGCAACCTGCGGCGTCCCGATGACGGGGCCGAGGGCGGCGGCGCGGCGGCCCTGGCCGACCGCCTGGTCGCCGAAATGCGCGCCGCCTCGGTGGACAGCGGCCAGCACAAGGCCAGCCCGTTCCGCTGGGACGTCGGTCCGGGCGTGGTCATGGGCCGCCAGGTGGTGGCGGACATTTCGGTGGACGGGCGCCTGCTGCGTCAATGGACCGTGTTCCTGCCCAGTCCGCTGGCACCCGTCGTCCATATGTGGCAGTTCACGGCCCCGCCCGGCGTCTTCGAAGCGACGCTGCCCGACGCCCGCCGGGTCCTCGACAGCCTGCTGCCCCGCCGCCCGGAAGACGCCGACGGCGCAACCCATTGATCCGCTGTCGGAAGACAGCCATATGGCAGGAGTCGTCCATGTCCCCCGGCAGAGAGTCCCGCCATGGCAGAACAGCCCGTCCTCGTCTGGTTCCGGTCCGACCTGCGCCTGGATGACCAACCGGCGCTGGCCATGGCGGCGGATAGCGGCGCGCCGGTCGTCGGCCTGTTCGTCCTCGACCCCGCCCAGACCAACCGACCGCCCGGAGCGGCGCAGCTTTGGTGGCTGCGTCACAGCCTTTCCGCCCTGCGCGAGAGTCTGGCGGCGCGCGGCGTGCCCCTGCTGCTGCGCCGGGGCGACAGCGCGCCCCTGGTGGCGGCCACGGCCCACGCCCTGGGCACCGGGCAGGTCTTCTGGAACGCCGGGCACACGCCGTTCCTGGCCGCCCTGGACCAGGAGACGGCGGACGGCCTGCGCGGCCTGGGCGTCGGCCACCGCCTGGGAGCACCCGATCTTCTGGTGCCCGCCGACGCCGTCACGACGGCGGGCGGCCAGCCCTACAAGGTCTTCACCCCGTTCTGGAACGCCCTGCGCCGGGACCACGAGATCACGCCGCCCCGGCCCGTCCCGGCGGGTCTGCGCGGCCCCTCGGGAAGCCTGACGGCGGACGGCGACGCCCTTGAGGATTGGGGCCTGACGCCGACGCGTCCGGACTGGGCCGGGGGGCTGCGCGACACCTGGACTCCCGGCGAGGAGGGAGCGCGGGCGCGTCTGGACGCCTTCCTGTCCGGGCGCGTCGACCGCTACGCCATCGAGCGCGACAGCCCCGCCGTGGAGGCGACCAGCCGCCTGTCCCCCCACCTGAGGTTCGGTGAAATTTCGCCGCGCCGCGTCTGGCACCGCGCCCGCGGCGAGGCGGGGGCCAAGGCGGAGGCCTTCCTGCGCGAACTGGCCTGGCGCGACTTCAGCCACGGCCTGCTGTTCCAGCAACCCTCCCTGGCCTGGGAGCCGCTGCGCCCCGAATACGCGGACTTTCCCTACGACGACGACGACGCGGCGTTCCGGGCTTGGACCCAGGGCCGCACCGGCTACCCCATCGTCGACGCGGGCATGCGGGAACTCTGGCATACGGGCTGGATGCACAACCGCGTGCGCATGATCGCCGCCTCCTTCCTGATCAAGGACCTTCTGCTGCCGTGGCAATGGGGGGAGCGGTGGTTCTGGGATACCCTGGTTGACGGCTGCCCGGCGAACAATCCAGCCAGTTGGCAGTGGGTCGGCGGCTGCGGGGCCGACGCCGCGCCCTACTTCCGCATCTTCAATCCCACACTACAGGGCGAGAAGTTCGACCCGCGCGGCCAATACGTGCGCCACTGGGTGCCGGAACTGGCGGGAGCCACGGACATGCGCATCCACCGGCCGACCGAGGATCGCGGCCTGTTCGGCGGCGCCTACCCTGGTCCCATGGTGGATCATTCGGCGGCCCGCCGCCGCGCCTTGCAGGCCTACGAAACGATTTCCGGCAAGGGCCGCGGCTGAACGCGAGGCTAGGTTCCAGGAGCGCGCGCGATCTCGCCAGAAGCGGGCGCCGTTCAGGAGCGGGTCGGCGTCAGGACTGGGCCGCGGACGTCTTGGCCACCGCCGCGGTCAGGCCGCGCAACAGGCTGTCCCCGGCCTTTCCGCCGTCGCCGGACATGCGTTCGGTGATGATCAGGCGCATGGTGTCGATATGCACCTTGACCACCGCCACATGGCTGGGCTTGACCGCGCCGTCGTGCCTTTCGATGAAGCGGCAGAGGGAGTTGCCGACGGCGGTCATCAGCGGATAGTCGAAGCTGCCGCCCTGCCCCTTCACGTCATGGGCGACGGAAAAGATGTCTTGCATGCCCGCCTTCAGGGCCTCCTGATCGGCGGCCGCTTCCAGGGCGGCGTACAGCTCGGCCAGACGCTTCAGGTCGTCCTCGACCCATTCCAGGTAGGAATCCTGCATCCCGGCGATCAGCTCTTCGGCCTTTTCCAGGGCCGCGAGGTCGACGCCCTTGTCCGACACCGACACCTTGGCGCTCAAGGTATCGGGCGGCTGTATCATCTGCGGCTTGCTGTTGTTGCTGCTCATCCCGCTGGCTCTCTCTCGTCCCCGGCGCGTGACCGCCCCCCATCCCGGCGAACACGGGACTCATCCTAGACGAAGCGAAAAGGGAAGAAAAGAAGCGGCGCGGGCGAGACAACGCGCAGACAAGCCGTCGCCGGGGGACCCGTCCCAGTCCCCCGATCAACCGCCCAGAAGGGCCTCGACCTCGGCCTGACTCAGGCCGCCGCCGCCCTGCTGGGACCCGGCGTTCGCGGCCTGCTGGGCTTCCAGGTTGGCCTTGCGGCGCTCCGGCCCCTTCCAGTCGATCTGCCGCCGCCGCCGGTCGGGACCGAAATAGAGGCCGGCCCGGATGAACGGCCGGGGCCGTTCGATGATCGACTTGACGCGGGAATAGAGCCCCTTGGCCGAAATCGGCTTGGCCAGGAACTCGTGCACGCCGGCGTCGCGGGCCTCGACCACGCGGTGCATCTCGGTATGACCGGTCAGCATGATGATCGGCACGAAAGGATTAGGGCTATCCTTGCCGGTGCGCACCAGACGGACGAAATCCAGCCCGTCGAGCGGCGACATGTTCCAGTCGCAGATGATGATGTCGGCGGGAAAGTGGCGCAGTTCCTTGAAGGCGTCGGCCCCATCGGCGGCCTCGTGGACGTTCTTCGACCCCAACGCGTGCAGGATGGTTTTCACCAACGCGCGCATATGCTTGTTGTCGTCGACGACCAGAAAGTTCAGCCGCTCAAGGTTGTAGCCGCTCATGAACGCCTCTGCCTGCGTCCCGGACTGCCCGGAAACATGCCTGAAAGGCGCATTTCCATAGGCCCGGACCCATTTTGGACGCCATGATAGCCTGTATGCCTTTCTGGCAAAAGGACGAAAAAGAAGCTTGCCAAGCCGCGCAGCCATCGCACCGCGATATCGACCCACCGCGACGATCAGACGACTGCGTTCGAATCCCGGCGTTCGGCGCCCGCGAAGTCGATCTGTCGGCGCCGCCGATCCGGACCAAAGTAGGATTCGGCCCGGATGAAGGGGCGCGGGTGGCGCGACACGGCCAGGATACGCGACAGCAGCGACCGCGCGGAAATGGGCTTGGCCAGAAATTCGGTCACGCCCGCGTCGCGCGCCTTCAGCACCA
The DNA here is from genome assembly GCA_964521375.1 of uncultured Rhodobacterales bacterium. Lineage (GTDB taxonomy): Bacteria > Pseudomonadota > Alphaproteobacteria > Rhodospirillales > Rhodospirillaceae > CAZFRK01. Next base: position 4,311 of record CAZFRK010000029.1, on the reverse strand, counting down.
GGGCGGCCTCCGTGTAGGCCGTGCACATGATGAGCGGCATGTAGGGATTGGGGCTGCTCGCCGACAGGCGGATGGCGCGCGTGAACTCCAGGCCGTCCATGCCCTCCATGCGCCAGTCGACGACGCAGAGGTCGGCCTCGAAGGTACTCAGGCGTTCCAGGGCCTCGGCCCCGTCGGCGGCCTCGGCGATGTCGCGGATGTTGACGGCATGGAGAATGGTCTTGGTCAGACGGCGGAAATGCTCGTTGTCCTCGACCAGTAGAACCTTCACGTCACGGCCATCGAAGGCGACCATGCTTCATCCCCGCGGCAAGATCGCGGGCATATTAGGAGAAGCTTCTGGTCGGTTCAACGGGCCGCGACGACGGCCCCGCCGTCACAAAAGACCGAGCACCCGCCACCACAGGAAGGTCGCGGGCCAGACCACCAGCACGGCCAGCCCCAAGACCCAAAGGGTCAGGCGGGCGGCGGCGCGCGGCCCGACGCCGCCCAACTGCATGGCGACGATCAAGGGCGGCACCTGATAGGGCAGGACGATGGTGGAATAGCCGACCACCTGGATCATCAGGACGCTGGTCAGCGGCAGACCCGACGCCTGGGCGAGGCTTTCGGCCAGCGGCGTCATGACCGCCGGAACGCCGGGGATGGTCGCCACCATGCCGACCAGGGAAGTCAGCAGGGCCATGGCTGTGAAGTCTCCCGCCGCCCCGGCCAGGCCGTCGGCCCGACCGATGGGCAGGAACTCCATGAGCCACTGACCGACCGACACGCCGATCCCCGACTGGGCGACGATGGCGCCCAGCGCCAGCAACCCGGCGAGATGGATCAGGTTGGCGAAATTGAAGCGTTCGTTGAACAGCGCCATGGGAATGAGCGCCCCGCCACCGTCGCCGCCGCGCGGACTGGGCATCAGGCAGGCCAGCCCGGCGGCCAGGGCGACCCAGGCCGGGGAAACGCCGTGCAGGCTGTCGGTCGCCCAGAACAGGAGCGTCAGCGTCAGGATGACGGCCAGGCGCCATTCCTGGGCGCTCAGGGGGCCGGGATGGGCTTCCTCCGGCGGGGCGTCCGGTTCCTGGCGGAACAGCATCCAGGTCACGCCGACGATGATCGCGCTCTTCAACAGGCCGGTCACCGGCAGGTGGGCGATCAGCCAGGGGAAATACTGGAAGGTGACGCCGTAGAGGGTATCGGCGGCGCCCATCATCACCATGTTGGGAACCACGGCGGGCAGGACGGCGGTCGGCGGATTGAAGCACATCATGCCGGTCAGCAGGACAAGACCGGCCCGCCCCCGCGTCCCCGGCCCGAAGCCCAGGCGCTCGGCCAGGGACAGCACCACGGGGATGAGCAGCACCACGCGCCCCATGCTCGACGGCATGAGGAAGGCCAGCAGCACGGCGACCAGGGCGACGCCGGTCAAGAGCGCCAGATAGGAGCCGCCGACCCGCCCCACCAGGACCCGCGCCAGACGCTCGCCGAGGCCGGTGCGCTTGACCGCCATGCCGATGAGCAGCCCGCCGAACACCAGCCAGAAGGCCGAGGACGCGAAACCGGAGAAGGCCACCTCCGGCGCCGCCACGCCCATCAGCACGCAGGCCAGGAAAAAGGCGATGGCCGTCACCGGCTCGGGAACGACGCCCGTCGCCCACAGGGCCAAGGCCCCGACGATCACCGCCGCGGCGCGACCGGTGGCCGGGTCCACCCCCATGAGCCCCGGCGCCAAGGCCAAAAGGACGGAAGCGAAAAGCGCCATCCCGGCGACCAGGACGCCGCCGGACAGTTTGCCGGAGGAAAGCATGGACCCTACTTGAAGCTGATGAAGGGGGCGACGGCGTTGTCGAGGATGTCGGAATTCTGCAAGAGCTGCCGGATGTCCGTGTCTTCCTTGATGGAGCCGCGCTTGCGCATCTCCTCGATATCGGCCTTCAACTGGGCCAGCGCCTTGACGCCCTCGGGCGTCTGAAGGGCGTTCTCGAAGAACTTGCGGCCCAGGCCGGGCTTGGAGAACAGGCCCTCCATGATGCCCAGGGCCTCGCCGAAGCCGGTCGGGTTGTCGCCGATCATGCCCAGCGCCTTCATGGCGTCGGTGTTCATGTACTCCAGGAAGCGGTCGCAGAACAGGCGCACCTCCTCGATGGCCTCCTTGCGGTCCACCTTGTCCATGGTGCGGATGCGCTTGACGATGATGCCGAAGGCCGAGATCAGCTCCGGCGGCTCTTCCATCAGGGTGTTGAAGAACTGGCCGATGATGCGCCGCCCGACCGAGATGTCGGTCTCGAAGCTACGCCCCTTCAGCTCGGGCTGGCCGCGCCGGGCGCGTTCCTCGTTGACCCGCTCGGTGATGTCGCGGGTCTCCCAGGCGCCGACGGCCTGCATGGCCTCGGGGCTTTGCATGACGGCGATGGCGTCACCCAGGTCGCGGACCTGCTCGACGCAGAAGAAACTGGTCCCGATGGCCCGGATGATGTCGGGGTTCATCTCGAAGATATTCTTGAACCCGGCCCCGAAGACCATGCGCATGGCGCGCAGGTGATAGGATTTCAGCGTCGCCAGGGCGTAGAGCACCTCCGGATCGGCGTGCGACAGCACCTCGCCCGCCTCGCGGCCCAACCCGGTCACCAGCTCCGTCACGCACAGCACCTGGAACTGAGACAACACCCGCATCTTGGGCAGGGCCTCGGGGTCGTGGACCATGCCGACCAGGCGGCGCTGGCTTTTCGGATTGCTCTGGAAGATGCGCGACAGGGCCAGGTCGATGAAGTGCATCTCCGCCTGTTCGACGGTCATGCCGCAGGCGGCCATGTGGGTCCGGCGCTTGTCCGGCGACACCGCCTTGCCGTGTTCGTCCAGGAGGCGAATGAAGTTCGACCGCCAGGCCGAGACGAACATGCGCAACCCGCGCTCGATCTTCTCGTCGTCCTGCAAGGCCTTCTGGAAGGACACCCCCTGGAGGAGCTTCTGGTCCTCCGGCAGCGCGCGGTCCTCGATCTTCTGGAGAATGGGATAGATCTCCGCCGCCACGCGCATGAGGCGGGCGATGCGCACGCCGTGCAGGCGGTTGGCGCCGCCCCGCATGATACGGTTCAACGGCGGCGGCATGACGCTCAGGAAGGGACCGTCCCCTTCGGCGTCTCCGATGATCAAGACCGGTTGCGCGACCTGCGCCCTGGGTTCGCTCATGGTCACCTTGCCGACCGCCTGGAGTCGGCGGCCTCGGGGATCGGGACAAACGGGCATCCGGCCCGCGGCGGGAGTCGGTTTCGCGACCAAAAGCCGCATTACCGTGCAAACCTGCGTCACCCCGGGGGCGAAATCAAGTCAAACCGGCCCCGCCAAATGGACCAGGACGCGAAGGACGATCGCCCCCTCCATCTCGGTGTTGACGTTTACGTAAACGGAAAGTAGTCTTCCGATCGCTGGCCGGACACCCCACCGCGAAGGGTGCCGGCACGGGAAACGACACGCAGGCCCTGCGCGCCGGGGCCGCTCCAAGACAGAGGACCGCGCCCCATGAGCTTCCCTTCCCTGGACTTCGACCTCGGCGAATCGGCGGAGATGATCCGCGACACGGTGAAGAAGTTTTCCGACGCCGAAATCGCCCCCCGCGCCGCCGAGATCGACGTCACCAACGAATTCCCCAATGACCTGTGGCGCAAATTCGGCGACCTGGGCCTGCTCGGCATGACGGTCGAGGAAGAGATGGGCGGCTCCGGCCTGGGCTACCTGGAACACGTCATCGCCCTGGAAGAGATCAGCCGCGCCTCGGCCTCCGTCGGCCTCAGCTATGGCGCGCACTCCAACCTCTGCGTCAACCAGATCCGCCGCAACGGCACCGCCGAGCAGAAGGCCAAGTACCTGCCCAAGCTGATGACCGGCGAACACGTCGGCGCGCTGGCCATGTCCGAGCCGGGCGCCGGGTCGGACGTGGTGGGCATGCGCACCCGCGCCGAAAAGAAGGGCGACCGCTACGTCCTCAACGGCAACAAGATGTGGATCACCAACGGTCCCGACGCCAACACCCTGGTCGTCTACGCCAAGACCGACCTCAACGCCGGTCCCAAGGGCATCACCGCCTTCCTGATCGAAAAGGGCATGAAGGGCTTCTCCACCGCGCAGAAGCTGGACAAGCTGGGCATGCGCGGCTCCAACACCTGCGAACTGGTGTTCCAGGATTGCGAGGTGCCGGAAGAAAACGTGCTGGGCGAGGTCAACAAGGGCGTCCGCGTCCTGATGAGCGGCCTGGACTACGAGCGCGCTGTCCTCGCCGCCGGTCCGCTGGGCATCATGCAGGCCTGCATGGACGTGGTCGTG
>CAZFRK010000028.1:0-16083 GCA_964521375.1 uncultured Rhodobacterales bacterium | reverse complement strand
AGCAGTACTACTGGCACCGCTTCTTCAGCCATCAGCCGGACCTGAACTTCGACAATCCGCGCGTCATGCAGGAAGTCCTGAAGGCCATGAAGTTCTGGCTGGACATGGGCGTCGACGGGATGCGCCTGGACGCCATTCCGTATCTCGTGGAACGTGAAGGAACCAACAACGAGAACCTTCCCGAAACCCACGAGGTCATCAAGCGTCTGCGCGCCTGGCTGGACGACAACTACCCCAACCGCATGTTCCTGGGGGAAGCCAACCAATGGCCGGAAGACGTCCTGCCCTATTTCGGCGAGGGCGAGGGCGACGAATGCAACATGGCGTTCCATTTCCCGCTGATGCCGCGCATGTACATGGCGCTGGCCCAGGAGGACCGCCATCCCATCACCGACATCATGCGCCAGACCCCCGACATCCCGGACAAGGCGCAATGGGCGATCTTCCTGCGCAATCACGATGAGTTGACGCTGGAGATGGTCACCGACCGGGAACGCGACTACCTATGGAATTTCTACGCCGCCGAGCCGAGAGCGCGCATCAACCTGGGCATCCGTCGCCGTCTGGCGCCGCTGGTCGACAACGACCGCCGCAAGATCGAGCTTCTGAACTCCCTCCTCATGTCCATGCCGGGCACCCCCATCGTCTATTACGGCGACGAGATCGGCATGGGCGACAACATCTACCTCGGCGACCGCGACGGCGTGCGCACGCCCATGCAATGGTCCTCCGACCGTAACGGCGGCTTTTCGCGCGCCGACCCGCAGCGGCTGTTCCTACCGCCTGTCCAGGACCCGGTCTACGGCTTCGACGCCATCAACGTGGAGGCCCAACACGGCAATCCGTCGTCGCTGCTCAACTGGATGCGACGGGTCATCAGCGTCCGCAAGTCCTATCGCTGCTTCGGGCGCGGCACCATCCGCTTCCTCTACCCCGGCAACCGCAAGGTTCTGGCGTACTTGCGCGAATACACCCATGACGACGGCCATGACGAGACCATCCTGTGCGTCGCCAACCTGTCCCGCGCCGCCCAGCCGGTGGAGCTGGATCTGTCCCAGTTCGCCGGTCGCGTGCCGATCGAGCTGATGGGCCGCTCCGCCTTTCCGCCCATCGGCGACCTGCCCTATTTCGTGACCCTGCCCGCCTACGCCTTCTACTGGTTCCAATTGGCCGAGGAGCAAGGCGCGCCGGATTGGCACGAGGACTTCGTGCACCCGGCCCCCGAGGTGGTGACCATCGTCCTGCCGAGCGGCGGGGAATGGCAGGGGCTGTCCTCGGGGCATGGCCATGACGCCCTGGTCGGTCAGGCGCTTCCCGACTTCCTGCCCCGCCAGCGCTGGTACGCCGACAAGGGTCGTCGGATAGCCTCGGTGGAGAACGCCGGTCAGGCCGTCCTGGAGGACACCGACGGTCGCCGCGCTTGGCTGCTGTCCGCCTTCCGGACGGACTTCACCGACGGCGCAGACGCCCATACCTATTTCCTGCCGCTGTCCCTGGAATGGGAAAGCAAGGACTACGACCCGCTGGCCGCGCGCGGCGGAGGCATCGTCGCCAAGGTGCGGCGCGTGGCCCGCGTCGGCGTCGCCTTCGACGCCACCCAGGATCCCGACATGGTGCGCGCCTTCACGCGCGCCATCCTGGAAAACCGCGCCGTCCAAGGTGTCGTCGGCGGCATGCTCCGGTTCGTGCCGACGGCGGCGGCGGACCAGGTCGCCCTTCCCCCCGACGCCGAGGCTGGCCGCCTGGGCAAGGAGCAGTCCAACACCTCCATGCTGGTCGGCGAAGACCTGATCCTGAAGGTGTACCGTCGCCTTCAGACCGGCATCCACCCTGAGGTGGAAATCGGTCGCTTCCTCACCGACGTGGCGGGCTTCCGGAACATTCCGCCGCTCTACGGCTATGCCGAGGCCGAGTTGACCGACGGCGAAACCTCGGCCATCGCCGTCTTGCAGGGATTCGTCCGTAACCAGGGCGACGGCTGGCAATATACGGTCGATTACCTGGATCGCTTCCTGGAATCGGCGGAACTGAAATCCGCCGACGAAATGGAGGAGTTGCGGGCGAAGGACGGCGGTTTCCACCGTTACCACGCGGATTCCGCCCGTATCCTCGGCCAGCGGGTGGCGGAGATGCACCGCGCCTTCGCGATGACCACCGGCGACCCCGCCTTCGACCCCGAACCGGTCGAGGACGCCGATGTCGCAGAATGGCGGGAGGCCTTGCGGGCCCAGGCGAAGGCCGCCAAGAAGGCCCTGAAGGCGGCACGCCTCAGGCACGAGGACGGCAGCGATCAGGCCGCCGAGATCGACGACCTGCTCAACACTTGGAAAGACCTGAAGGAGCGCGTCGACGCCCTGCTCCATGGCCCGGTGGACGTCCTCAAGACGCGCCTGCACGGCGACCTCCACCTTGGCCAGGTGGTCGTGGTGCACGACGACTGGTACCTGCTCGACTTCGAGGGCGAACCGGCCAAGAGCCTGGAGGACCGCCGCCGCAAGAACGCCGCCCTGCGCGATGTCGCGGGTATCCTGCGGTCCTTCAACTACGCCGCCTGGGCCGCCCTGTTCAACCGCGCCGCCTATCGGCCCGACGCCCTGGCCACGCTGGAGGGATGGGCCGCCGACTGGGAGCGCGAGACCGCGGAAGCCTTCCTGGCGGGATACGTGGACACCATCGGCGACTGCGGCGTGGTGCCCGCGGACCCGACGGCGGCCCGTCGTCTGCTCGATGCCTTCACGCTGGAAAAGGCGCTCTACGAAATCGCCTACGAAGCCGACAACCGTCCAGATTGGTTGCGCATTCCCATACAGGGGACCCGGCGCATCCTTCGCGACAGCGCGCCGTGGCCCGAACGCCCCGCGCCCCCTGACGGAAATCCCTGATTTCACGAGAGTTCGCAGGACACGGGCGGAAAACGCGCGTATCGTTCCCTCCGCCTGTCCCTCCGCGAGCCGTTGAAGAAGAGGACCGCCGATGAAACGCCTAGTTCCCCAGGATCAGATCGACGCCGTCAAATATGGTGACGCCCACGATCCCTTCGGCATCCTGGGCATGCACCGCCCCGACCCCAAGGGACCGGTTCAGGTGCGTGTCTTCGAACCGCGCGCCGACACGATCGAGGTCGTGGACGCCCAGTCGGGCGACGGCCTGTGCGCCCTGACCCGCCTGGACGAGGCGGGCTTCTGGGCCGGGCAGGTCCCCGACCGGACCGCATGGTTCCCCTATCGCCTACGCGTCACCGAGGGCGACGCCACCCGCGAGGTCGAGGACGCCTACCGCTTCGGGCAATATCTGGGCGAACTGGACTGCCACCTGCTGGCCGAAGGCACCCACATGCGCCCCTACGAGCGCCTGGGCGCCCATCCCTTCACCATGGACGGCGTCGACGGCGTGGCCTTCGCGGTCTGGGCGCCCAGCGCCCGCCGGGTGTCGGTCGTCGGCCCGTTCAACAACTGGGACGGTCGCGTCCACCAAATGCGGAACCGCGGCAACTGCGGCGTTTGGGAGATCTTCATCCCCCACGCCGCCGCGGGCGACCTGTACAAGTACGAGATCAAGGCCCAGGACGGCAGCCTGATGCCGTTGAAATTCGACCCTTACGCCTTCTACGCCGAAAAGCGCCCCGCCAACGCCAGCATCGTCTGGGGGCTGCGGGACTTCGGCTGGACCGACAGCGACTGGATCGCCCGCCGTCAGGCCGCCCAGCAGTCCGAGTCCGCGGGTCTGGACGGCCCAATGACAATCTACGAGGTCCACCTGGGGTCCTGGAAGCGCAAAGGCGAAAACGGCCAGGACTTCCTCTCCTATGACGACATGGCCGACGATCTGGTGCCTTACGTCAAGGACATGGGGTTCACCCACATCGAGCTTCTGCCCATTCACGAATTCCCCTTCGACGGCTCCTGGGGCTACCAGCCGATCGGCCTCTACGCGCCGACCAGCCGCTACGGGGAACCCGAAGCCCTGAAACGCTTCATCGACCGCTGCCACCAGGACGGAATCGGCGTCATCATCGACTGGGTGCCGGGCCACTTCCCCGAGGACGCGCACGGGCTGGGCTATTTCGACGGCTCCCACCTGTTCGAGCATTCGGACCCCCGCCAGGGCAAGCATATGGACTGGGGGACCCTGATCTACAACTTCGGTCGCACGGAGGTGCGCAACTTCCTGATCGGCAACGCGCTTTATTGGATCGAGCAGTTCCATATCGACGGCCTGCGCGTCGACGCCGTGGCCTCCATGCTCTATCTGAACTATTCGCGTGAAGAGGGCGAATGGATCCCCAACCGCTTCGGCGGCAACGAGAACCTGGAAGCCATCGACTTCATGAAGCGGCTGAACGAGATCGTCTACGCCGAAGGGCGCGGCGCCGTCACGCTGGCCGAGGAGTCCACCGCCTGGCCCATGGTCAGCCGCCCGACCTATCTGGGCGGCCTGGGCTTCGGCTACAAGTGGAACATGGGGTGGATGCACGACACCCTGGAGTACTTCAAGAAGGACCCGGTGTATCGTCGCTTCCATCACAACCAGCTGACCTTCGGCCTGCTTTACGCCTTCAATGAGAACTTCGTCCTGCCGCTCAGCCACGACGAGGTGGTCCACGGCAAAGGATCGATCTTCGGGCGCATGGCGGGCGACCGGTGGCAGAAATTCGCCAACCTGCGGGCCTACTACGCCTTCATGTGGGCGCATCCGGGCAAGAAGCTGCTGTTCATGGGCCAGGAGTTCGGCCAGGCCAACGAATGGAACTTCGACGCCTCTCTCGACTGGCACCTCCTGGACGACGAAATGCATGGCGGCGTGCGGTCGCTGATGCGTGACCTCAACGGCCTGTATCGCTCGACGCCCGCGCTCTTCCAGCAGGACTTCGACTATCACGGCTTCGAATGGATCGACGCCTCCGACAGCGACCATTCGGTGCTGTCCTGGATCCGTTGGCCGAAGGACGGCTCGGCGCCGGTGATCGCCATCTGCAACTTCACGCCGATGGTGCACCACGGCTACCGCGTCGGGGTGCCGCGCGGCGGTGTCTACCGCGAGGTCCTCAACACCGATGCCCGCGGCTACGGCGGCAGCGGCGTCAGCTCCGGCGAGTGGGTCGAGGCGACGGAGGACGAAAACCACGGACGACCCTATTCGCTCAGCATCAGTCTGCCGCCCCTGGCGACCGTCCTTTACACGCCGGAGGGCTGACGGACGGAGCGTCGGCGGGCCGGGCGGCGTTGGATAGGCGACGGGGACAGAGAGGAGACCATCCGTGAGCCGATACCACGCCATGCCCTTCGGCGCCGAAACAGGGTTTCAGGGAACACGCTTCCGCCTGTGGGCGCCCACGGTGGCGGACGGCGGCGGCGGCGTGGACCTTTGCCTGACGGACCCCACCCTCGGCCCGGACGGCGTTCAGGGGCCGGGGCAGGACCGCCTTCTGCCCATGACGCCCCTGGGAAACGGTTGGTTCGAGCGGGTGGCGGGCGACGTTCGGGAAGGCCAGCTCTACCGGTTTCAGGTTCCCGACGGCGGCGGCGGCACCCTGCGGGTCCCCGACCCGGCGTCCCGTTTCCAGCCCTTCGGCGTTCATGGTCCGTCCGAGGTGATCGCTCCGGACGCTTTCTCCTGGACCGATACCGGCTGGTCCGGGCGCCCGTGGGAAGAGGCGGTGCTCTACGAACTGCACGTCGGCACCTTCACGGAGCGCGGCACCTACCAGGGGGTGCTCGACAAGCTGGATCATCTCGTCGATCTCGGCGTCACGGCCCTCGAGCTGATGCCGCTTGCCGCCTGCCCCGGCAGCCGCGACTGGGGCTACGACGGCGTCGGCCTGTTCGCCCCCACCTGCGCCTATGGGCGTCCGGATCAGTTGAAATACCTGATCGACAGTGCCCACCGGCGGGATCTGATGGTGTTCCTGGATGTCGTCTACAACCACTTCGGCCCGGAAGGCAACTACCTCCACGCCTACGCCAAGCGGTTCTTCGACGAATCGCGGCACACCCCCTGGGGCGCGGCGCTCAACTTCGATCAGGCGGGATCCCGGACGGTCCGCGACTTCTTCATCCACAACGCCCTCTATTGGCTGGAAGAATTCCACATGGACGGTCTGCGCCTCGACGCCGTCCACGCCATCGCGGACGACGGCGCCCCGACCATCCTCGAGGAATTGGCCGAGCGGGTGCGCCTCGGCCCAGGCGCCCACCGACACATCCATCTGGTGCTGGAAAACGACGACAACGGCGCCCACCTCCTACGCCGCGAGGGAGCCGGGCGACCCCGGCACTACACCGCGCAGTGGAACGACGACATCCATCACGCATTCCACGTCCTGCTGACCGGCGAGCATGGCGGCTATTATCGGGACTACGCGGACGCTTCGGCGGCCCACCTCGCCCGCTGTCTGGCGGAGGGATTCGCCTATCAGGGCGAACCCAGCGCCCACCGCGACGACACCCCCAGGGGCGAGCCGTCCGCCGACCTGCCGCCGACCGCCTTCGTCGCCTTCACCCAGAACCACGACCAGATCGGCAACCGGGCGCTCGGCGAGCGCCTTGACCGGCTAACCGCCCCCGAAGCCGTCGAGGCGTCCCTGGCCGTCCTGCTGCTGGCCCCGCAACCGCCGCTACTGTTCATGGGCCAGGAATGGGGCGCCACGACCCCGTTCCTGTTCTTCTGCGACATGGGCGACGATCTGGCCGACGCCGTGCGCGAGGGGCGGCGCGACGAGTTCCGCGCCTTCCCCGAGTTCTCAGCGCCCGCGGCGCGCGAACGCATTCCCGACCCCCTGGACCCGAAGACCATGGAGGACTCCCGCCTGGACTGGCGGGACGTCGATAGGGGTCGGCATGGGCGACGCCTGGCTCTCGTCCGCCGCCTTCTGGCCCTTCGCGCCCGGGAGATCGTTCCCCGGCTGGCCGGGGCGCCTACCGGCAAGGCCCGTGCCTCGGCCCGCCCGGACGCCGTCATCGAGGCGGCGTGGCCGCTCGGCGACGGCGCCACGCTGCGCCTGCTGGCCAATCTGTCGGCGACGCAGCGAAAGGTCGCGGCGATGCCCGCCGGACACGTCCTGTTCGACACCCGAGGCGCGCCGCCCCGGACCGCCCGCGGGACCCTGCCCCCCTGGGCCGTGATCTGGACCCTCGACGACGGAACGCCATAGGGAAAGGGGACAGTCGCATGACCACCCTGTTCGACCGCCACACGCCCGCCGCCACCTATCGCCTTCAGTTCCACGCCGGATTCACCTTCGAGGACGCCCAGGCCCTGGTACCCTACCTGGAGCGCCTGGGCGTCGGCGCCCTCTACGCCTCGCCCATTCTGCAGGCGCGCGCCGGATCGCCGCACGGCTACGACATCATCGACCATGCGACCATCAACCGCGAAATGGGCGGCGCCGGTGCCTTCGACGCCCTGGCGCGAAGCGTCCGCCGGGCCGACATGGGCCTGCTGATGGACTTCGTCCCCAACCACATGGGCATCGGTCAGGCGGACAATACCTGGTGGCTGGATGTCCTGGAGTGGGGACGCGGCAGTCCCTACGCGGACTTCTTCGATATCGACTGGCGTCCGGTGAAGGCCGAGTTGCGCGACAAGGTCCTGGTGCCGGTCCTGGGCGACCACTATGGCGCCATCCTGGAGCAGGGCGAATTGGTGCCCCGCTTCGACCCCGAGGACGGCGGCTTTTCGGTCTGGTATTGGGAAAACCGCTTGCCGCTGACGCCACCAACCTACGGACCGTTCCTGGAGGCCGCCCTGCGCGCTGGAGACAGCCTTCTGAAGACCGCGGAAAAGGACACCCTGCGCGCCCTGGCCGACAGCGTGCGCGGCATGCGCCGCCGCGGCCTGAAGACGGCTCGCGGCTGGCGGGCGCGGCGCGACAAGGCCATCCAGATGAAGGACACCCTGCGCACCCTGGCGGCGACGTCCGGGACCGTCCGACAAGTCCTGGACCAGGCCGCCGACAGCCTGCGCGGCCAGGAGGGACGGCCCCGAAGCTTCCAGCCCCTGCACAGGCTCTTGGAAGACCAGCACTACCGCCTGTCTTACTGGCGTGTCGCCTCGCATGAGATCAACTACCGCCGCTTCTTCCAGATCAACGACCTCGCCGGTTTGCGCATGGAACTGCCGGAAGTGTTCGACGCCGCCCACGTCAAGGTGCGCGACCTTTTCGCCTCCGGCGCCGTGACCGGCCTGCGCATTGACCATATCGACGGCCTGTTCGCCCCCCGTCGCTACCTGCGCCGCTTGCAGGACACTCTGCGCCCGCTGCTTCCCGAGGTGTCGACGGACAGCACTGACAGCACGGACACCAAGGACCAATCCGCCGAGCCGACGCGGGACGCCTGGGTGGTGGTCGAAAAGATACTCGCCGCCCATGAGTCCATCCGCGAGGACTGGGCGGTCAGCGGTACGACGGGATACGATTTCTGCGCCCAGGTGAACGGCGTCCTGATCGACCCGTCGGGGGAGCGGGCCTTTCGCCGCCTCTACAAGCGGATCACCGGCGCCGAGGTCTCCTTCGACGACATCACCTACGCCAGCCGCAAACAGGTCATGGACGCCGAGCTTTCGGCGGAACTCTACGTTCTGGCCAACGAGTTGGAGCGTCTGACCGAACAAGACTGGCGGACCCGCGACTTCACCCTGACGCTCATCCGCGACGCCCTGCGCGAATTGGTCGCCTGCTTCCCGGTCTATCGTACCTATGTCAACGCCTTGGGCGCCACGCAGGAGGATCTGCGCGACATCGACTGGGCCATCGCCCGGGCCAAGAAGTCGCAGGCCTTCGTGGAACCAGCCATCTTCGACTTCCTGCATTCCATCCTGACGACCGCCTTCGCCCGGGTTCCAGGTCGTCGTCGCTATCTGGACGAGGTCGTTCGCATCGCGCGGAAGTTCCAGCAGTATTCCAGCCCCGTCATGGCCAAGGGCATCGAGGACACCGCCTTCTACCGCTACAACCTGCTGGTCTCCATGAACGAGGTCGGCTGCCACCCCAACCACTGGGGCCAGACGGTGGGCGCCTTCCATTATCAGAACCAGGACCGCGCGCGTCGCCGCCCCTTCGGCATGCTGACCACGGCCACCCACGACACCAAGCGCGGCGAGGACACCCGTGCCCGCGTCACCGCGCTCAGCGAATTCGGCGAGGAGTGGAACCGCCGGGTTCGCCGCTGGCGAACGCTCAATCGCCGCGCCCGCGCCGAAACCAACGACGGCGCCGTCGCGCCCTCGGCCAATGACGAATACCTGTTCTACCAGTCCCTGATCGGCGTCTGGCCCGTCGACCTGCCCGCCGACGAGCGACCGACGGAGTCCCTGCTCGCGCCGCTGACCGAACGCCTCATCGCCTACATGATGAAGGCCATGCGGGAGGCCAAGGTCCACACCGCCTGGACGGCCCGGAACCAGGCCTACGAGGCCGCCGTGGAGGCCTTCATCCGCAAGGTTCTGGATGCCTCGGCGGCGAGCAGTCCGTTCCTGCGCGACGTCCAGGCCTTCCACGCCCAGGTCGCCCCCGCCGGTGCCCTGAACAGCCTCGCCCAAACCACCCTGAAGCTGACCGTTCCGGGCACGCCCGACATCTATCAGGGGTGCGAGCTGTGGGACGACAGCCTGGTCGACCCCGACAACCGCCGTCCCGTGGACTTCGCCCTGCGCGACCGCCTTCTCGCGGAGCTGGAACGCCGCGCCGACGATCCCTCTCTGCCCGGCGACCTCCTGACCCACTGGCCCGACGGGCGCCTCAAGCTGCATCTGACCCGCGCCTTGCTGGGGGCGCGGCGGGCCGATCCGGCGCTGTTCACGGAGGCGGCCTACCTGCCCCTGGAGACGGAGGGCCGCCACGCCGACCGCCTGATCGCCTTCGCCCGGCGCGCCGACGGCCCGGACGGTGGTCGCTGGCTGGTCGTCGCCGTCCCCCGCTGCGCCAGCGGCCTGACGGCGGACGGACGGCCCTTCCCGCTTGGCGAGGACTGGCGGAAGACCCGATTCACCCTGCCGGAGGACGCGCCGGAGGGTCCCTGGCACGATCTTCCGAGCGGCGGGTCCGTGACCGCCGAGAACGGTCTCGTTCTGGCGGCCGACGCCTTCGCCCGGCTTCCGGTGGCGGTCCTGACGACAGGGTCATAAGCCGCGCCGGGCGGGGTCTATCCCGAAAGCGATGGTTGCCGGACAGGCCCGGGTGGTGTAGCTCAAGGGCGCACGGAGACCGACGCCATGATGCTGACCCCCATCGCCATGCCCGACCTGCCGGGCGCCCTCGCCGCCTTCGCGGGCTGCGTCGCCGACCACCCCCTGGCGGCGGCGGCTTTCGCGCGCATCCACGCCAGCCTGGACAAGGTGGACGGCGACGACCTGGAGCTGTCGCGGAACCCGCGCCATCACGCCGAGGGCGTCGCCCTCTTGGCGGACTTCGGCATGGCCGTCCATGACGCCCCGGCGGACGACGCCCTGACCTGGGACGGTCGGGCGGCCTGGGTGAACATGGAACCTTCGGTGCTAATCCATGAGGTCGGCCATTTACAGACCTGCGCCGCCGCCCGCCGGGCGGTGCCCGACTTCGGCCTCGGCGCCGGTCCGGAAACCGGCGTCAACGCCCGCCCCATCGCCGACGCCGCCATGACCGTCACCGGCGTGGCGCGGGAAATGGAGGAGGCCCTGGCCTCCCTGCAAGGGATTCTCTGGGAAGCCGTGCTCGGGCACCCCGCCGTCCTCGCCTTCCTGGAACAGAACTGGCTGGAAGGCGGCGCCAGTTCCTACAACCGGGCGCATTTCGTGAAGGTGGTGGAGGCGTTGCACGGCGCCGGGCTGATCGACGCCACCGGCCATCCCACCCAAGCCCTGCGGGAAAGCGACGACGACGCCTTCCTAGGACCGCTGGTCAACCCGGCTCAGTAGCCGTCCGGCTCTTCCTGGAAGGCCGCCAGATTGTCGAGCGCCCTCGACAGCAGCCGATGGTCCCCGGCCTCGACGACGCATCCCAGGATGCGGCTGGTCTCCTCGCCGATCAACTCCAACGCCCGCATGGCCGCGACCGTGCCGTCTTCCCGCATGGCCTGCTCGGCGGGCCGGAACTCACGGTTCCGGTTCTGGCGCAGGTTGTCCTCGATGTACTCCATCACGACATCCGCCAGATCCTGCTTGCGGTGGACCTGATGGGCGAAGGAACGCAGGACTTTCGCCCGTTCCGTCGCGTCGTTCAATTTATTGCGGGCCATGGAACCGGTGTTTCGTATCGGTGACTGAGGGTCCCTGTCATACAGCCGCGCGGCCCGAAAGGCGAGCCTTGTCTCAGATCTTGGACCTTTCGGACCGGCTGTAGTTGGAGAAATGCCCCTCTCGCTTGGCCTGCTCCCGTCCGGCCTTGAGCAAACCCGGCGTCTTGGCGTCCGGGGCGATGGTCCCCAATTGGCGGGTCAGGTCGCCGCCGCCGCATTCGGGGCAGGTCGCGGTTTCCCCCGCCCGCACGAGCGTTTCGAACTGGTGACGACAAGTCCCGCAGACATAGGTGTGCAGCGGCATGGTGCCCTCCGCGTCAAGAGTGTTCCGTGCCTGGGGGAGCAAAGGCGGCGCCAGCTTATCATTGCACCGCACAAAAGAGAACAGCCCGGCGGGACGCCGGGCTGTTCCTTGATCGCGGAGGGGCCTAGGTCGACCGGCGTCAGCCGATGGCCTTGCCGTCCTTGCGGGTGACGACCACCACCGACGGGCGGGTCGGCAGGGCGGCGTCGAAGTCCGGCCAACGGGTGGCCGGGCTGGCGAAGGTGGCGCCCTTCTCGTCGCCCGGATGCTGGACGGCGCAGAAGAAGGAGCGGTCATCCGGGGTGAAGAACGGACCGCAGAGTTCGGCGCCGACCGGCGTGCGCAGGAAGTGGCGGGTCACGGCGCGACCGGCCCCTTCGACATCGGTCGCCCAGACGCCGTCGGCGAACCCGGCCTTGGGGGCGCCGTCGGTGGCGATCCAAAGGCGGCCCTTGCTGTCGAAGGCGCAGTTGTCGGGGCAGGACAGCCAGCCGTCACCGGACACACCCTCGGCGTAGAGGGCTTCGTCCTTGGCTTCGGTGGGGTTGCCCGCCTTGATCATGACGTCCCAGGTGTAGACCTCGGCGGTGTGGTCGCGCTTGCCGCGCGCCCCCGGCGGGATCATCTCGACGACGTGACCGTGCTTGTTCTTGGCGCGCGGGTTGACGGCGTCGACCTGATCGTCCTTGCGCTTGGTGTTGTTGGTCAGCATGACGTAGACGACGCCCGTCACCGGGTTGGTCTCGACGTCTTCCGGACGGTCCATCGGCGTGGCGCCCAGCAGGTCGGCGGCGCGGCGGGTTTCAATCAGGACGTCGGCCTGGCTCCGGAAGCCGTTGGCTTCGGTCAGCGGACCCTGGCCGTGAACCAGCGGCATCCACACCAGGGTGCCGTCGGCGTTGAAGCGGGCGACGGACAGGACGCCGTCGTCCAGGATGTCGCTGTTGGCTTCCAGGTTGTCGGCGTCGAACTTGCGGGAGGCGACGAAGCGGTAGACGTAGTCGAACCGCTGGTCATCGCCGGAGTAGGCGACGACGGTGCCGTCCTCGGACAGGGTGACGGTGGCGCCTTCGTGCTTAAAGCGACCCAGCGCGGTGCGCTTCTTCGGGGTGGAGGTCGGGTCGTAGGGGTCGAGTTCGACCATCCAGCCGAAGCGGTTCGGCTCGTTCGGCTCCTTCTCGACGTCGAAGCGGTCGTGATACTTGTGCCAGGCGTAGGCGGGCTCGCCCTTGATGCCGACGCGGGCGTAGTTGACGGCTTCCGGGCCGTTGGCCGGGTTCCCACCGAAGTACTGGTGGAAGTTCTCCTCGGCGATCAGCACGGTACCCCAGGGCGTGGTGCCGCCCGCGCAGTTGTTCAGGGTGCCGATGACGCGACGACCGGACTGGTCGGCGCTGGTCTTCAGGCGGTCATGACCGGCGACCGGACCGGTCAGTTCCATTTCGGTGGCGAGCGCGGTGATGCGGCGGTTGAAGGGGCTGTCCTTGACGACGGCCCAGTCGTTGCCGGTGCGCTGGATCTCGACGACCGTGTGACCGTGGGCGGCCAGTTCGATGTCCGCCTGCTCCTTGGTCAGCTTGGCCTGCGCGTCCTCGGAGGTCAGCCCCGGGAACATCAGTTCGGTGTTGGTATATTCGTGGTTGACGCAGAGCAGGCCGCGTTCGCTCTCCGTCCGGCTGCCCTTGGGCAGCGGCATGAAGCCGATGAAGTCGTTGTTGTACCCGAACTGCTTGGACTGCGCCTCGGCGGTCTGGTTCATCGGGTCGAAGGCCGGAGCGTCCTTTTCCACCGGGTCGCCCCAGCGGATGAGCACCTGGGCGTTGTGCCCTTCGGCGACGTGGAACTGCTCGTCGTAGCCGTGCGGCAGTTCCTTGAAGGTCAGGGACGAGGTCCCGGCGGAGGCCTGGGCCGCCTTGGACAGAATGGTCGAGCCGAACAGCCCGGACGCCCCGGCGACGGCGGCGGTGGCGGCGGCGCCCCGCATGATGCCGCGGCGCGACACGCGGGTGTCGATCACGTCGGCGAGCGTGGGCGTGCCGGTCGGGTTGGACGAAATCTCATCGTCCTTGAAGCGGTTGACGGTAGTCATGCAGGGAATCTCCGCGACAACAGGATAGGAAGGGGTCCGCCGGGCCTTCCGAACGGACGTCGTCGCGGATTATCAATTGGAAGCGTTACAACGTGGAGGCAGACATATGACCATTTGATTAATTCGCCCTAAGCCGCACCAAATGTCATCCCGCGGAGCCTTCCGGAGCGGCAGGATAGGGCGCATCCAATCGCAGGAACCTGCCGCCAGGAGGAACTGTCATGCGGACTCGCCGCTCGCTGTTGCGCCTCTTCGCCGGGGTGTTCGCCCTTATCGCCCTGCCGATCCGTCGGGGTCGGACGGAGGAGCCCCTGGGAGGGCTGTGGCGATGCACCAACGGAGATTGCGACCCCTACATCTATGACCCGGCGCTCGGCGACGAGGACAATATCGCCGGAGACCATCCCATCCCGCCGGGCACCCGCTTCCAGGACCTGCCCGACGACTGGCTGTGCCCCTTTTGCGGGGAGCCGAAAGCCTCCTTCATCCGCCATCACCCACTCTAGGCGCGAGCCGAGGGGATCGCCCCCGGCCCAACGGCCCCGGCCCGCCCGTAGGCGGCACGTCCGTCAGCGGCACGCCCGCGCGCCGGACCGACGCCTCGGAGCCTTGGCGCGGCGGATGTCGCGGCGGGTCATGCCGATGTCGTCCAACATGCGGTCGTCCAGCGCCTCCAGCCGCGCCCGTAGCGCCCAGGACCGCAGCACGCGGTCCGGATAGTCGATAAGGATCGCCTTCAGGCGGCATCCCCAGGCCGCCAAGACGGAGCGGCGGGCCGCCCGGTTGCCGTGAACAACGGCGGGCAGGGTCATGTCGGTGCGAGTCCAATGGGCCATGACAGCCTCCTGTTCCGATGAAGGGAGTTCATGTGTTCTTCGCGCCCGTCGGCGCGCGCCATGGCCGGCCACTTGAAAAACCTATAGGGTTGAGGTGATCGGGGCAAACGAGGTATCCTCAAGAAATTCATGAGGAACGTTCACCAATGCTGCCGCCGCTGCCGATGCTGGAGGCC
This sequence comes from uncultured Rhodobacterales bacterium, assembly GCA_964521375.1. Lineage (GTDB taxonomy): Bacteria > Pseudomonadota > Alphaproteobacteria > Rhodospirillales > Rhodospirillaceae > CAZFRK01. Next base: position 1,468 of record CAZFRK010000028.1, on the reverse strand, counting down.
TTCGCCGCCGCCGCCCGTTCGGGATCGTTCCGGGACGCGGCGGAGCGCCTGCACGTCACGCCCTCGGCCGTCAGCCACAGGCTGAAGGCGCTGGAGGATTTTCTGGGGATGGCGCTGTTCACGCGAACGACGCGGCGCATCGTCCTGACACCCGCCGGGGAGGCCTACCTGAAGCCGGTCGAACAGGCCCTGGCCACGCTGCACGAGGCCACCGACGGCTTGCGCCGGATCCCGCCCCGGCCCCGCCTGACCGTCAGTTCGGCCCCGTCTTTCGCCATCAGTTGGCTGATGCCCCGCCTGCCCCGCTTCCAATTGGCCCATCCCGACATCGAGGTCCGCCTCGATCCCGCCATCGGCGTGGTGAACCTGTGGAATTCGGACATTGACCTCGCCATCCGCCATACCGGGCGACCGCGGTTTCCTGGTCTGATCTCCCACCGCGTTCAGGATGAGCCGCTGGTGGCCGTCTGCACGCCCGATTACGCGGCCCGCCACGTCAAGATTCCGGCGGACATGCCCAAGGCCCGCCTAATTCACTGCGTCCACCGCTATGGGCAATGGCGGGCGTGGCTGGCGGCGGCGGGTCTGGAACCGCCGCCCGACGACGAACCCGGCCAACTGCATGTGGAATACGATTCGGTGGCCGTGGGAGCCGCCCTCGACGGCCTCGGGGTCGCCTTGGTGGGCGAGCCCTTCGTGGAGCGGGAACTGGCCGAAGGGCGCCTGGTCGCTCCCCTGGGCTTCGCCGCCGCCACCGAGCAGGCCTACTACCTGCTTTATACGCCCGACAACGCCGACCGGCCCGAGGTCGCCGCCTTCCGGGACTGGCTGCTGTCGGACCTGAAGGCCGAGGCACCGGAAGACACGGTCCTTCGCCCCTAAGGCGATTCCGACGCCAGGCTTAGGCGGCCTCAGTCTTCCAGACGGAAGACCTCGGACATGGCGACGGAGGCTGCGACGGCGGCGTTCAGGCTTTCCACGCCCCGTCGCCCACCGGGAATGCGCACCAGGAAATCGCAGGTTTCCTTGGTTCGGCGCCGCAGGCCCTCGCCTTCCGCCCCGACGATGAAGGCCACCTTGCCGGTGAAGTCCGTCTGCGCCAGGGTCTTCTCCCCACGCTCGTCCAAGGCATAGGTCCAGTAACCCATCTCCTTAAGGTCGTCGAGCGACCGGGCGAGATTGGTGACGCTGAAGATGTTGACGAACTCGGCGCCGCCGACGGCATAGCGTTTCACTTCGGGCGTCACGTCGACGCTGCGGTTCTTCAGCAGGATGACGCCGTCCACCCCGAAAAAGGCGGCCCCGCGCAGGATGGTCGCCAGATTCTGGGGGTTGGTGATCTGGTCCAGGATGAACACCACCCGCCCGTCGCGCAGCAGGTCGAAGTCCTTCTCCGACAGCAACGGATTGGGATCGGCGAACAGGCAGATGCCCTGGTGCTTTTCCTCGTCGGAGAACTTGCCGATCT